>JAQICV010000064.1 GCA_027858315.1 Candidatus Woesearchaeota archaeon | reverse complement strand
TAAAAAAATCTATTAAAAAAATTGAAATAAATTTTAATGATACTTATCTTTTAATTGCAAAAGATTCAAATTTAAATGAATTTGTAACACAGGAGAATATTCAAGTTTTAAGTATTCTTGATGAATTAACTCAAATATTAAATCATTTTGAATATAATAAAGAAGCAGATATATTATTCATGCTTAAAGGGAAAATTGAACTTGGAGTTCAAAGGTACCTTTACTATTCTAAAGAAGAAGTTTTATTGAAAAGATTTACAAAAAAAGGTGATTTTGAAAAACTAGACAAATTTGAACAATTAAATATTTTTAACACTTTTTTGTTTGATGCAAAAGAGTACAAAAAATTAATCAATAAACTTGGAGGGAAAATGCCTTCCCAAAATATTATGAAGAATATATTAAATTGTCTTGCAGGATTAAAAACAATTGATGAGAAAAAATATGATTTAGAATTAAAAAAATATATTATATATTTAAATGAGTTTCCTGAAAAGATTTTAAGTAAAAAAGAATTTGAAGAATTAAAGAGGATTGAAGAATCACTTAGCCCTGAGAAAAATCTAAATTTTATTAAAAAGAATGAAAAATATTTGTTAGATTTAAATTCAGTAGAAATTGCAAACATTATTATTCAAAAATTATAAAATGACTCAAAAATATTATTTTGATGAGATTGTTTCTATTTTAGATGAAGAAGTTAAAAATTGGAATGTTCCAGTTATTACTCTTATTGCTCTTCAAGATAAAGATCCATTTAAAGTTTTAATTTCAACGATTCTTAGTCTTCGAACTAAAGATGAAGTAACAATTGAAGCATCAAAAAGATTGTACACAAAATTAACAAAACCTGAAGATATCTATGAGCTTTCTTCTAAAGATATTGAAAAATTAATTTATCCTATTGGATTCTATAAACGAAAGTCTATTCAAATTGTAGATATTTGTAAATCATTAGTTGAGAAATACGATTCAGTAGTTCCAAGTGATTTAGATGAACTTTTGAGATTTAAAGGAGTGGGACGAAAAACTGCAAATCTTGTTTTAGCCGAAGGTTATCAAATTCCAGCAATTTGTGTTGATGTACATGTTCATAGAATTTCAAATAGATTGGGAGTTTTAAAAACTAAAAATCCTGAAGAGACAGAATTTAAATTACAAGAAATTCTCCCAAAAAAATACTGGATAATATACAATACTTATCTTGTTGCACATGGACAACATATTTGCAGACCTATTAGTCCGATTTGTTCAAAATGTCCTATTAAGAAATATTGTTTGAGAATTGGTGTTGAAAAAAGCAGATAATTTATTCTTTTACAAAATCTATACTTACATAATCTCCAAGACTTCTAACTTCTATTCTCTTTGCACCTTGAGAAAAATCAGAAGATTGGTTATAATAAGAATAATTTTTTGCAAGAGAAGTTACATGCGTACATTTTGTACAATTAAATCGCACATATTCTTCTTGAGGTTGAAAGTATAAAGAGTATATGTCTTTGTCGCCATAATAAGATATTTCTAAAATATCAAAACTCAAACTTGATTGATTATAATGAATTATTGAAATATTTGTAATTCCTTCTGGAAAATCAGTAGATATCGTTTTTTTATTTCCATTACCTAAAAAATATACTTTTTCAGATTCAGTCATAATTTTTAATCCTATTTGTTCTAGATGTTTAGTATCTAGAGTTGTTTTCTCTCCTGTAAAAAAACCATAAAAGAGAGCACCCATAACTAGAATTAAAGTAAAAGCAATACCAAAAATAATTAAAAATTCAAGAGATGATTGGGATTTCTTTTTTTGCATTTGAAAATATAAAATAATAAAAAAGATTAACTAATTATTGCTAATCTTATTGAACCTGAACTTGGAACAGGTACATCTGTTTTAGCATTTCTTAGAGTTAAAGTAATCTTTCCCTCTAAAACATCGTTCTCTCTAAATCCATTTCCGGTATTATATGGAGCAGGTAGACCAGCTGCAGAACAATCATAAATTGCAACTCCAATTTGACCACTAATAAATGTGATATCTGTTGAAAATACTATCCCAGTGAAAACACCCGGAACTAATGGGTCTAAAACACTTACACCAGTACCAACATCTGTTGCTTCATCAGTGTCAGCATTTTTAAGCCAAATTAAATCACAATCTCCATCAAGCTCACTCTCAATTTTACTACTTGCGTCATCAGGTGATATTGTTACTCTTTGCGAACCTTGGTATGTAAATGTTACTACAACATGTGAATTTGTTGCAGCTGCTGTACCAATTGATGCATAAGATTCTGCTCCAGCAGCCATAACATTATTGTTCAATTCTACTTTATTAGGTAATAAATTACCGAAATCTACGAAACTAAATATTAAAGCTCCTACTATTAAAACCACCAAAAGCATCCAACCATATGTCATTAAAAACTCGATTGCAGCTTGACCTCTTTTACTATTATTAAAAACCATAAAAATAATTTATCAATTTTAGTTAAATAATTTAGTCATCCCTAAAAAGTTAAATAATCTAAAATAATATTAAATTATTCCTCCAAAAAAGGAAGCTAAAAGATTAGCCATGAAATAATATATTACAAGTGCCGAGATTATATATACAGGCAGATATTTGATAGATTCATGTAATTTCTCTCCCTTTAATTCAGAGGCTATAAGACTTGAAAAGAATGTGATTAAAAGAATCATTGCATAAGAGAATATTATTAAATACTCAGTATACTCTGAAGGTAATTCTGAGATAGGCAATAAATCACTACCACTTTTTAGAATCATTTGAAATAAATTACCCATGAAAGTTAGAAGCGTAAGAGCTAGAGCAAACAATAAAGGAGCAACAAAAAGTGTGATTGCCTTGATTACAATTGAGAATCCACCTGAATTTGATTTAATCTCATCATTTAGTGCATAAATCCTTTTAAGGTTTTGAGAAATCCTCTCTAGAGGTTTTGCAATATTTCCTCCATTTTTAATTCCTTCTTCAATTAAAAAAAAAGTCCTATTAATTATTTGTGAATCAAATCTTTTTCTAAAACCTTTAAGAGCATCATAAACATTTTCACCCATTAGAATTTTTTGATTAATCAGAGTTACTTCATGAAGCATTGCTTTTTGTTCAGGTCTTACACTTTTCATAAGAGCTTTTTCAAGAGATATTCCTCCTTTTAGATTTGATACTAGATTGTCAAGAAATCCTGGTAAATCATTTTCTATCTCTTCTTCATCTCTTCTAAATTTGGCTTCATGTCTGAAATAATAACTAAATAATACTAAGTAAAAAGTAAATAAATTCAATATGAAATATGTTAGAAATATTATTAAAAATTTGTAGAAAAATGTATAAAAATAATTGCTAAAAGTTCTAAGTATATATTCATATAAATAAAAGTAAAGTGAGATACTTATTAAAATTGATAAAGCAAATAAATTTGCAATAATTTTATAGTTTATATTGTTAAAATAAATTTTTTCATAAAGAGATGATAATTCAGATTTATATTTAAATTTATAAATTTTTTCAGGAGTTAAAAACTTCCCGAATTTTTCCTTATTAAAGCTATTTAAATCTACCATTTTATATTGTTGACCTACTAAATTTGAACGAAGTATATGATAGATATTGGAAAGCAAACATTAGCAAAAAAATAAATATCAAGATAATTCTTAATAGCTCGGGAGCACTATCTAGCATAGTTATACCTAATATTAAAAAAGTTACACCAAGTGAAGGTAGAACGATTCCTAAAAGTAAATACATCATAATAATTGGATTTAATTTTTTAGAAAAAGATTTTACTTCCATTAATTTTTTCTCAGAAGATTCTTCAATAAAACTTACCAATACTCCTTTTAAATCTACACCAATTTCTAAACTATCCTTTAATCTTTTAATTAGGTTTTTAGCTGATTCTACTGGGGCGAATCTTGACCCTTCATCAAATGCATCTTCAAAACTTTTTCCTGTTTTAAATTCAGTATAAATTCTTTTGAAAAATTTACCTCCTGGTCTGTCAATTTTACTTAAGTTTTCAATTGAATTTCCGATAGGCAAACCACTCTCCAAACTTACAAGTAAATATTCTGAAACAAATAATAAGTCACCTTCTAATTCTCGCCCATATTTTTGAATTAAAACATCAACATAACTAAACCAAAATTTATATACAACTGGACTAAATAAAATCATTCCTAATGCACCAAATATCATATAAGTAGGATTACTTTTAGTAAAAGGATACATTATAACTATTAAAGCTATGACGCTTCCAATTGTCATCATTATGGATTGATGTACATATTGTAGAGGACTTAATTTAGAATTTGCTTTTTTTAATTTTAATTTTAATTTAGGATTCCTCTTTACAATTCCTCTAAGCATATTTGTGAAACTCATTGTATTTTAGGTTTAGGTTTTTTTGAAACCTCTTTTAATTTTTTAAATGCTTCTTTTATCAAATTATCTTTGTCTTTATAATATCTATTTATTACTTTTCCAACATCATCAATTTCAGTAATATTGTATTTGGCTAGATATTCTAAAACAAGAGCTCTTCTTTTAAGTTCATCGAAAAATTCTTTTTCATCAATTCCTTGGAACTCATCTAATTTTTGAGTTAAATATTTCGGTTTGTTTTTCATAAAATATTTTTTGGTTTTCGGATTGAATTGTAGTAATACTCTTTCATTTCCATCTTCATCTAATTCTGCAATTTGAAGAGTAACTCTTTGTCCTGATCTTCTATCTCTTGATTGAATTACAATTAAACCTAAAGCTGAGAGTGTAAATTTAGGAATTTCAATTGGGGATGATGAGAGTCTTAAAACAGTTTCATGAGCATTGTTTGCATGAAATGTACCATATACACTATGACCTGTCCTCATAGCCTCAAAAAGAACTTCTGCTTCTTTTTTCTTTCTAATTTCTCCAATAATTATTCTATCAGGTCTCATTCTTAAAGAGTTCATGATTAAATCTAACATACTAACTTCTCCTCTTCCTTCTTGGTTAGATTGCCGAGCTTCCATTGGAACCCAATGAGAATAATCTGGCAATCTTATTTCTCTTGTATCTTCAACAGAAATGATTCTTTGAGATGCAGGAATGAATGTTGAAATGGCATTTAAAAATGAAGTTTTACCTGATCCTGTTCCTCCAGCAACAATTATTGAAAATTCATTTTCCATTGCAATCCAAATCATTGCAAGTGCTATTGAAGATGAAGTTTTCGAATTTATTAAATCTGAGACTGTCCAAGGCTTATCTGAAAAACGCCTAATAGTTAGTGTTGTACCCATTGTCGAGATAGGATTTAGAGTTGCATTTACTCTGTGACCTCCCCTAAGATGGGCATCTAAGAGCGGAGTTAAATTTGAAAAAAATTTCTTATTTTCAAGAGCAATTCTTGAGGCAATATTATTAATTTCATCATCATCTATGAAATTAAGATTTGTTTCAAGCCAACCATGTTTTCTATGATAAATCATAATTTTTTTCGAACCACCATTAATAGTTAATTCTTCAATATTTGGATCTGAAATTATTATATCTACAAATCCTAAATCTAAACTTTTTTGTACTATGTAAGTCACTAATTTATCTTTATCATCATAATTTAAAACTGGCAAATAAAATTGAATTAATTCTTTTACTTTTTTGACATAAGCTTTTTTTAATTCGTCATAGGTGAAATTGTCATCTTTGTCTTTTTCAAAAATTCCTTCCCTCAAAAGATCCTCTTTTATTTTTTCAACAATAAATTTAGTATAATCACCAACTTCTAATATGCCAACTTCATAAACACCAATATAACTATCTTTAGAAGAATATATTACTATCGGGATTTTAGATGTTTCAAAGTTTATTTCATATTTATCGAGGATTTCCATTTTAACTTAATTTTTTCTCATGTAGCGTTTTTGTTAACTTTTTTAATGTTTCTTTTTTAACATCTGGTGAAATATTTGCAAGGTTTAAATAAAAAGTTATTTTTTTATAAATATTTTTTACTTTTTGTGAATCATTTGTTAATTTGAATTCTTGATATAGTCTGTCAACTTCAATAAGTATATCTTTTTTTGCGCCTTTTAAATTTAATTTAGGATTATTTATATTTGTTAATTTTTCTTCTTGAAAATTTATTTTATCAAATTCTTTTTGTTTTTTTATAGTTTCATATTTTTCTTGGAAAACTTTTTCTTGTCCAATATTTTTTGTTAATTCCTCAATTTTCCTGTTGAATTCTTCTTTCTCATAAATGAATTGTTTTGGGAGTTCACTAACTTTTCGTTTTATTTCTAATAAATTATTTTTATCAAAATTATTACTCATTTCAACATGTTTTAAGTATTCTCTTATCCCTTCAATTCTTTTTGAATATTCATAAGTTTCAACAAACATGAAAATATTTCTGTTTAAGATTAGTTTGTTAAGTTTTGTATATAATTCGTTTATCTGTTTGAAAATATCTATTTTTTTTTCAACAAAAAAATCTGGCAAAGTTTTGAATTCTACTATTATTTCATCATAAGTAATAACTGTTTCAGAAATATTTTTTTTAATGTAGAATGTATGGAATTTCTCAAAAAGTTGATTTATCAAATTATTTCGATACTCAAATTCTTCATTGTATTTATGTATTAAAAAATCTTGGGACTTCTTTAAAACTTTTGAGATTTTTATTTTTTCTTCAATTAAATCAGGAAGGAGTAATTTTGGAAGATGATTTGAAAATTCTTCTAAATCAGCAATTCCTTTTTCAGCATCTTTTAATTTTGAAGTTCTAATTAACTCAGCAATTGATTGGATTTTACTATTTATTTGGGCTTTTAGATTAAAAATTGTTTTGTTTTTGTATTCTTCTAGTTTTGTAAAAATTATAATCTCAGTATCTCTTATTTTTCTTGAGAGTTCAATTTTCTCATTTAATATAGCTTTAGGGAAAAAATTAAAATCAGTAATTACAATTTTATAATTTTCAAGAACATTAACAAAATCTTCATTTTGCATAAACTCATTAATTTGAAGTATTCTGTCTTTGATATTTTTGGTAATTATTTGAGCATTATTTTTTGAGATTGTTAAAAATTCTTGAGAATATTTCTCGCTAAGATCTTTTAGAGCAATTCCACTTTTATTTTCAATGCCTAAAAATTTATTTGGTAAATCTACATTAAAATTTCTTACTTCATCATAAATTTCTTTAAGAATACCAAGGTCCTTATTTTGAGAATCCTTTTTTACATTCTCAATTCTATCTTCAACTTCTTTTTGAAAATCAAGACTTACTTTTTTAATTTCTTTTTCTTCTGGTTTAGGTACTTCTTCTTTACCTACATTGTCCAAAAATGAATCTATATCTAATCCCATTTTAATATTTTATTAATGCCTCCAAATATTTGCTCCATGCTTTTTGTGTTTGAATTTTATCGAATCCTCTTTTTTGTGCACTAATGTAAAAAAGCTTGTTTATTTCTCCTTTGTAATTTTCAACAAATTTTGGCCAAACTATTTTCATTTGATCATAACTTAAATCTCTTTTTTTACATTTAGAAGTAAAAGTTTCTTTGAGATTCTCAATATTTAATTCTTCGTCCTCTTTATCTGCATCTTCTTTTTTTTCTACTAACTCTACAAATCCTTCAAAGCCTTTGTAGTGAATTTTAATAATCTTGTACTCTTCAAGAATTATTAACCATTTTTCAATGATTTCGTACGGTAAATTAAGTTTTTCTCTAAGAAAAGTCGTAGTACAATTTTTATTATTCTTGATAAGCACTACCAAATCATCAATTGGAGTATTTAGAACCTTACTTAACATATGTTTTCTTCGATAATTTATATTTTATATATTTATACTAATTAAAAAGTAATTACTCATAGACTTGTTTAACCTTTTGTTTTAAAATGAAATAAAAACAAAGATATATGCCTAGTGAGAAAACTAAAAAAATTGTCAAAATTAAAAAGAAAGAACCATAAATCCCAACAACTAAATTTATTATAGGAATATTAAAAAATATGTCTATATTGAATGGCAATCCACTTAAAGAATCACTAAGTTTTTCTCTTAAAAAATCGCTTGAGATTAGCCAATAAAATACTCCAGTGATTATATAATAAGGTATAAAATGATAAAAAATCATTTTAGAAATATAATATGGAATATGGACTAGAATTAATTCTCTGTCGAAAAGTTTGAAATGAAGATAGTATGTTAAGAAAGATAAACTAAAAAATAAAAAACTTAAGAATAAAAAAATTGCACCTTTGTTTGTTTTATTTTCGATTGTAGATTCAAGTTCTTCTTTAGTACCAATATCTTCAAGGATTGTAGAAAGATTAGTTGATCCTAATCCTAGATCATTTGAAGAATTTTGAAGCATTAAGAGAAGAGATTCATACTCAATATAACTAATCATCTCACAAAGAGTATTGTTATCTTGATTTGAATTATCACAATCATCTCTAATGGAATTAAGTTCATATACTCTTTGACTTATATTATCTGAAAAAATATCATATTTGGTAAATTCTTTAATTTCATTAGGTACAAAATGGGCTAAAGTATCTATAGAAATAGGTAAATTTTTTTGTTCTTGTGGAAGTGCTAAAGTAATTTGCGACATTAATAATTGAGAGATAATTTTTTTAGTATTGTATGAAACTTGATTACTAAAACCTAAACTTGACCAAATCCTATTTACCTCATTTTTTCGAAGATTTGTTAATTCAATAGAGATAATCTCTTGAGATTCAGATAGAGATAAAGAGATGTATGCATTTTCATTTATTGTGTAAATATCTTTTAAACTTTCAATATCAATTTGAGAGATTATTGAAGAGTAATCTAACTCTTCTAAGGATTGAGATAATTGATTTTTAGTTATTGGTGCACCAATTAACTCAGGCATATCTTTTTCCATTCCAGCATAGATAATGCTAATAAAAAGTTTTGAAAAATCAAGTTTATCTTGAAATGATTCTGGTGTGACTTCTAGAATCTCATTTAAAATCTCAGCTTGATAAAGAGTCATATTTTTATTATGAATGGATAAAATTTCTGAATTTTCGGCAAATTCAATATTTAGTTCATCATTACTAATTTCAAATTGACCAAGAAGCATATCTTCTAATGAACCAACTAACAAATAATCTATTGAACCTTGAATTGAGTCTGTAATTTCTTGAGATTGAGAATTAAACAATATTAAAAAAGATCCAAACATAAAAAAACTTATTCCTAGAACAACTAAAGTTTTTGTTAAGTGCTTAAAATAATTCTTCCAATGAATTGCAATACTTAAAATTAGATAAAATATTACAATAAATACAATATCAATAACTATTTTTGAAAAATCAAAATTTGCTACTCGAGATAACTCTTGAGATAGAGAATAAATGTAAGTTAGTATATCAAATACAAAATATCCTATAATTAAAACGCACAAAGTACCTAATGATAGTCTTAAATACAATTCATTTTTTTTATTCATAAATAAATAAATAATATTCTCTTTTAAAAAGTTTATTCACTAAAAAAAATTGAAAAAATTATTCCGAATAGATATCAATAATTGAAAGAGTTATTGTATCTAGTTCTCCTAATACATCTTTAAGTAGTTGAGTTACTACGAGATACAAATTCATATTATCTTGGAATTTTATTCTATTTTCTTCAAATTCTCTTAAAAGAGATTGTTTTTTATCAAGATATAATTTTAAATTGTTTTCTAGATTTATATCTTTTTTAAAAAGACTAGTTATGAATTCAAAATAAGATTTTAATTCTCTTAACATTTGTTCCATGATATGACTACTTTTATCTTCGCATTTTTCTAAATATCTTGCTACTCTTTTAATAATGTCTCCAATGCTTTCAAGAGAAGATACAATCCTCCACAAATATATCGAATTTTTTACTTCGTAAGTTTTTTCCCTTTTATCTAAATTATAATTAATTGTTTTAAATGTTAAAAATGTTAATTTATTAATGTTTGAATCAATTTGAGAGATATAATTGTGTCTATTATTTTCAATAATCTCATCAAATAAGATTTTTTCTATCCCAATGATTTTCTGAATCATATTATCGACATCTAAAGATTTTGGGTCACTTAAATCTTTGAAAAGAATAAAGTCTTTTCCAATTTCATAAATTTCAATTGAACTTAGTTTCTCTTTGAAAATTCTAAGTTCTTCTAATCGCTCTATTACTTTTTCACCTTTAATTCTTATGTATCTGTAATTTTTTAGATAATATGAAATTAATTTTTTGTTGAAAATTTTCAGAGGCATATCATCAATATTGATTTCAGCTTCTTTTTCAATTAAATTGTCTTTCTCAGTTGAAATCATCAACTTATTCTGATTCTCGACTAGGTCTATAGTGTCGCCCTTAACTAATTTATTTTTCTTTACCCATTCATTTGGTAATGTTAATACAAAAGAGGATGTTCCAAATTTAATAATTTTTCTCTCTACCATATAAAATGAAAAAAACATTTATTTATATATCTTACTATATGTTCACCAAATTTATTTTTCTTCTTCAGAGTATTTTAATGTTTCTTTTAAGTATTTTAACAAGATAGAAGTAATGGAAATTATCAGTGGCCCAAGAATTACACCAATTAATCCAAATGCATACATTCCTCCAATAAATCCTATAAATACTAATGCAGGAGGAATTGTGTCTTTACTGCTCATAAGGACAGGTCTTACAAAATTATCAATCATATTAATAATTAAAGTCCCATAAATTAAAAGTCCAAATCCTCCAAATTGATCACCAGCTATAATCATATAAATACTTACAGGAACCCAAACCATAGGAGTTCCAAGATAAGGAATTAAACTTGTAATTAGTGTTAAAAATGTAATAATTAAAAGATTAGGAGCTCCAAATATTATAAAACCTAAAAGGGCAACTAAGGTTTGTATTGCTCCAGTTAAGAAATATCCTTTAAAGAGAACTTTCACATTTTTAGCAATGCTTCTTACGATTGCATCTTGTTTTTTTAAACTTAAAGGTATGTATTCATTTACTGCTCTAAATATTTCTCTATTGTACATTAAGATATAATATGTGATGAATAATACTATGAAGAAATAAAGTATCATAGTAGGAATTGAAGAGAAAAAACTATTTGTTAATTCTAAGATAAAAGCTACTAATTTATTTACAAATTCAGATGCATTGATGTTTGATAAAAAAGTTGAATTGGATATGTTTGCTAAGAATGAATTTACTATTGCATTTAATATTTCAGGATTTTCGATGTATTCTCTGTATCTTATTACTAATTTTGTAAGTTCAAGAATTACAACATAAGATAATAATATTAAGGGCATAAATACAATTATAATAGATATAAACACAGTTCCTAATGAGGCTAACCTTTTATTTTTTATTTTTTCGAAAAAATATGTATAGATTGGATATAAAAAATAAGATAGAAGAGAACTATAAATTATTAGAGTAAATATGTTTTTAATTACAAACATTGTTAGTAATAAAAATACTATACTTATCCCCAGTAAAAAGTTTCTTTGCGTTTTTGTACTATATCTTAGATTCATTTTAAATATTTTGTAATTGTATTTATTCCTTTTTGAACATTATTGAAAAAATCTTTTTCTTTTTCAAGTACATCATCTTCTGATAGTGTGTCTTCTTCAAAGATTTTATTTTTTATTGCGATATTTGAGATTTTAACACATCTTAAATTGATTAATTCTTGAGATACTTTTTGAGAGTTTGAGAGAATTAATCTTTCTCGTTTCAATTTATCCCTTAATTCAAGATTAGGTCTTAATTTGTCTATTTCTAATTTTTTATCTTTTAGAAATTTTTGCAGAGATTCATAAAATTCTTCAGGAAGCATTTGGAGTTTCTTTATTTTCTTTTCTTCTCTTAATAAATTGTACAGAGAATTGTAAGTTAATAAAGGTAATTCTGAAGAATTTTGGTTGTCCATATGTAAGACTTTCGTTGTTTATATATAAATTTTGTTAATTTTTAATAGGTTTTATTAATATTTGAGACTATTTAGAGTTCGAACAGAATAAGAATTAAATGATTTTTTATTCTTATAAATTGTGTTCTTTATCAATAATATGAATGACACAACAATTTATAAATCAATTAAGGTTAATATTTTTAGGTGTTATTGTAATAATAACGCTATTTATCCTTCATAGAAGGTTGCTTAAATAAAAGACAAATGGCAAAAGAGACAATTGAAATATTAATCGAGGGTGGTAAAGCGAGTGCTGCACCTCCTCTAGGACCAGCATTAGGTCCACTAAAAGTAAACATTGGACAAGTTGTAGCAGACATTAATAAGAAAACTGCAGACTTTAAGGGTATGAAAGTTCCAGTAAAAGTTATCGTTGATACTGAGACTAAATCATATGATATTGAAATTGGAACTCCTCCTGCTTCACAATTAATTAAGTCTGAATTAGGAATCGCTAAGGGTAGCGGAACTCCTGATAAGACTTATGTTGCAGATATTACAATTGAACAAATTAAGAAAGTAGCTAGAATGAAATTTGACTCATTACTTGCAAATGACTTATCTGCTGCAGTTAGAGAAATGGCTGGAACATGTTATTCATTAGGTATTAAAGTTGATGGGAAAGTTCCTAGAGAATTTATTGCAGATGTAAAGAAAGGAAAGTACGATAAAGTATTAAATGAGGAAATCTAAAAATGACTAAATCTAAAGAAAAGGCAAAATCATCAGCTCCATCAAAGAAGTATGAAGCATATTCAGATGGTAAAAAAGTTAAGAAAGAGTGCCCTAAATGTGGTAGAGGAATTTTTTTAGCAGAACATAAAGATAGATTCCATTGTGGAAAATGTGCTTACACAGAATTCAAATAAGAATTCTGTGATTAAAAATTACATAATTTTTATTTTACAGAGTTTAAAACTCAAAAATAATTTTTTAATTTTATTTTATATTGTGAATTTATTTATTCTAAAATCTAAACTTCGATACATTAATAAAAACTTAAGTTGAATTTATTCTATGAATGAGAACGAGTATGATTTAATTATTGTTGGTGGTGGGTGTGCTGGTTATCCTGCTGCAATTTATGGTGCAAGATTTAATTTGAAGACTTTAGTTATTGCTAAAGAACTTGGCGGTTTAATTACAACAACAAATGAAGTTGAAAATTATCCTGGATTTACAAAAATTTCTGGACCTGATTTAGCAAAGAACATGGAAGACCATGTTAGAGCAAATGGAGTTCCAATTGAAAATGATGTTGTGAAGAGTGTTGAGAAAAAAGGTGAATTTTTTGTTGTGAAAACTGATTTGATGAATAAAGAATTTACTGCAAAATCTATTGTTCTGGCAACAGGAACAAAACATAAACATCTTGGTGCTCCAGGAGAAGAAGAGTTTAGAGGTAAAGGAGTTAGTTATTGCGCTACTTGCGATAGTATGTTTTTTAGGAAAAAGACTGTAGGAATGATTGGAGGTAGCGATAGTGCTGCAAAAGAAGCTATGGTTTTAGCACAAAATTGTGAGAAAGTTTATATGTTTGTGAGGTCACATCTTAAAGCTGAACCTGTAAATATTGATAGATTAAGAAAAATCTCAAATATTGAAATTATTGAAGGAGTTAATGTTAAAGAAATTTGTGGAGATAAATTAGTTAATCATGTTATATTAGATAAAGAGTATAATGGTTCAAATAAAATTGACCTTCAAGGAGTTTTTATTGCTGTAGGACAGCTTCCTCAAAGTGAACTTGCAAAGAATCTTAGTGTGGAACTTGCAGGAAATGGAGAAATTATTATAGATAAATTGTCAAAAACTAACATTGAAGGAGTGTTTGCTGCTGGAGATGTTACAAATATGGGTTGGAAGCAAGCTATTACTGGAGCTTCAGAAGGCTCAATTGCTGCATATTCTGCATTTGAGTATATTCAAAAAAAATTCTAAAAATCATTAAATTTGATTTTGCTGCCTTCAAGAAAATTTTAAATGAGGGAATTTCTAGTATAAAGTTTAGATAAGTGATAAGAAAAATTTTTAAAGAAACTTCAACATAATCAATTATGGTTGTAGTCCCTATAGTTTTTTGGAGTTATGTTGGAATTGGAACTTTACTAATTTTATTTAGTAAGTCAATTAGTTCTTATATCTATAAAATGGTTTTAGTTTTCACAAATAAGGCTAATCTTTCTGAGCTTTTCATATTTAAAACTAATAAAACTCAAAGAGATTCATTTTTTATGTTTGCAAGATCTTTTACTGTAATATTTGGTCTTCTCATCGCATTTTTTAGTTTATATATCATGTATTTTAATTGATATTATAACTTTAATCTAATTCAAAGTAATAAATAATATTATAAGTCTCTAGTTTAAAGTATAGATATGGTAGATAAAAATGAAAACCATTTGAAAAAGAACTGGAAAAATTATGTTATAAGTATTTTTGCAGCAATGTTTCTAATTCCAATGCTAGGAGTAATTTTAATGATTGGAGTTAATTTTACAGATTTTGGTGGACTTAGTTCTATGAGTTCAAAGAGTATATCAAATGATATGATGTATGAGAGAAGCATGGGAAGTAGTTATTATCCTTCTTATGATGAAGGATTTTCTCCTGAGGCTGAAGATAGGAAAGTTATCAAGAATGCTAATATTCAATTAGAAGCTGAAGATTTTGATAAGTCTAAATCTCAAATTCAAAATTCAATTACAGCACATGAAGTAATTGTATTGTCTGAGTCTGAATCAAAATATAGAGATGATTACAGAAATGTGAATTATAGATTTAAAGTTAATTCAGCATCACTTGATGTATTTTTGGGCGAGATTAAAACTTATGGAGAAGTTCAGAGTTTGAATGTTTATGTTAATGATGTAACTGGATCTTATACAGATTATACTCAAAGAGTTGAGAGGTACAATAATCAAATTGTAACTTATATTACAATGCTTCAAAAAGAGAATATCTCAATTCAAGATGAAATCCAAATTCAAAATAGAATTGATAATTTAGAGGATCAAATCTTTTATCTCAATAATAGGATTTCAACTATTGATGAAGAAGTTGCATACTCTGAAGTTTATTTAACAGTTAGAGAGAAACCATCTACACTCTCAGAGATTGACTTTTTAGGATTAAAGGATGGATTCAAATTATTTGTTAATTCATTTGAAGCAGGATTACAAATCATGCTTGCTCTTTTAGGATTTATCATAGTTCCATTTGTTGTTGGATATGGTGTATTTAGAAGTATTAAGTGGATGAGAAAATAATTTATTATTTATTTATTATTTTTCTATAAAATAACCAATATAATTATACAAGTTTTCTTCTATGGCAAAACATAAACCCCCAATAAATGAGTCTCTATGGATATTTTTTTTAAATTTAGATAATAAGTCATACATCTTATGAATATTATTCTCGAATAAATAGACTACATACATCTCAATTGATTTGATTGTTAGATCTATATTTTCTATATCTGTTTTTGAGATTCTTTTTTTGACATCTAGTCTTTTTGATAGTTCAGATAAATAATCTCCGATACTCTCTATTGTTGAAGTTAGTAAAAAATATTTGTAAGAGTTTTCTACTTTTTCATATTTGTTAATATATCTTAGACAGTAAAATAAATTATTATCAAGAAGCCTTTCTTCATTTTTCACATCTTCTTTTGTGGCTTGTTTTTCTAGTTGCTTTCTTATTGTTCTTGCTTGCTGAATTAATAATTGACATCCTCTCTTAAATAACATTATAAAATCATCTTCTGGAATCCCTATTATGTCTTTCATTATCAATTCTTCACTTGTATGGTTTTCAATAATCATTCCTAAAAACCCATTGCCAATTTCTTGTGACAAAGAAAAGTTGTCGTGCTTTAATATTATTCGATCATATCCTTCAATATATTTGCCCGTGATTATATGAAAAGCTAGTCCTCTTCTCATACCCCTGATGTCAAGTTTTATTTCTCTTTTTTCTAAAGACTTATTTGAACTGATAATTAATTCTCCTTTTTCTTCTCTTACCTGAACTGAATCCTTTTCGGATAAATAGTGTGATTTTATCCACTTAGATGGAAGCGTCATTGTTAGAGCATTTCTTCCTTGTTTTACTAGTTGTCTTTCCATTGTTATATTTGTTATATAACATATATAGTTTAAATATATATAAATCTATCGCCTTAAATAAGTATTATGGCTTCAATAATATTTTATGACTTAGATGGTGTTCATGTAGATTGGGAAGGTAGAGCAATAGAAATTTTAGGTTTAGATAAATCTGAAATAATGCCTCAACTAAAATCAGGAAAAAAATTGGAAGATATTCATTCTGACATTTATGATAGAATTGAGAATAGTGGGACTGATTTTTGGACTGGCCTTGAGTTGTATCCTTGGGCAAAAGAGTTAATTGAATTAGGTAAGAAATATGGAGAAGTTGCTTTTTTATCTTCCGGAGGTAATATTCATAAAAGAACAAATGCAGTTGCTGATGCTAATGCAGGAAAGACTAGATATGTTGCAAAAAATTTTCCAGGCATCCCCTTAGTTCTTACAAGAGAGAAGTATTTATGTGCTAGTCCTAATGCGATTTTAATTGACGATACACAGGAAAAAATAGATAAGTTTAGAGAATATGGAGGGATTGGTTTTGAGTTTCCCCATCCTTATAAAATTATAGAAGGAGATTTAAAATTGAATGAAGTTTTAGGTCAGCTTGAGAAGAGTTTATCAAATATGTAATAAATTGTGAAAATATTAATATTTTTTGCACATTGCGTAAGCACAATATTTATATATAATCTTTTTTTATTAATTCTATGAGTATTAATATATTACCTGGAGAGATTATTAATCAAATTGCAGCTGGTGAGGTTATTGAGAATCCTTCAGCAGTTATTAAGGAATTAGTTGAAAATTCAATCGATGCAAATGCTAGTCAAATAGATGTTGAGATTGAAGATTCAGGACTTAAAAAAATTGTCATTAAAGATAATGGTAAAGGAATTTCTAAAGAAGATTTACTTAAAGCACCACTTAGGCATGCAACTTCTAAAATCAAAAATTTTGATGATTTGTATCATATTTCAACTATGGGATTTAGGGGTGAAGCATTAGCCTCAATTTTTAGTGTGTCAAATGCAAAGATAGTATCTAAAACTCATGGTTCTAATGAGGCGTACGAGATTACTTCTGAGAATACTAATGAGGTTAAAGTTTCTGCAACTAGCTTAGGTACAACTATTAGTGTTGAGAATTTATTTTACAATACACCTGCTAGAAAGAAATATATGAAATCTAGTAATTTGGAACTCAAAGCAATTGTTGATATTATGAATAGATTTTTAGTTTATTATAATGAGGTTAAATTTACTCTAAAACATAATGGAAAATTACTGATAAATAAACCACAATTTAAATCGAAGTTAGATAATCTCTATTATATTTTAGGTAAAGATTTGAAAGATAATTTGATTTATTTTGAAAATGAGAATTATGGAATTAAGGTTTCAGGATTTTTAGGAAAACCATCACAAATAACTTATGGATATAAAAAGAATCAACATTTATATGTTAATTCAAGATATGTGAAATCTAAATTAATTAATGATTCTATGTATGAAGGATTTTCTACAAATTTAATGGAAGGCAGACATCCCCTTTTTGTTTTATTTGTCGAGATTGACCCAGAGATTATTGATGTAAATGTACACCCTACAAAAATTGAGATTAGATTTGAGAATGAACTTGAGATTTATGAGTTTGTGAAGAATTCAATTAGAGAAGTTTTTGAAAAAGTTGATACAATTAAACCTTTTGATAAAGCTGAGAGGAATTATTCACTTGATGAAGTTAGCGAAGTTCAACCTGTTAGAGAATATACTAAACAAGAAGTTATAAATAAACATTATACTAAAGATGTTCAAAAAACTTTTGAAGTTAATGAGGATGAAATTGACTATAAAAAATCATATGATTTTCAAGAAGATATTCTTGAAGATAGTCAAGTTGAACAAGAAAAAAAAGAAATCTCTTATGGACCACTTTTCGAGATACTTGAAGATTATAGAATTTTAGGACAAGTAGATAAAACTTTTATTATTGTTGAAACTAAGAACGAGATGATTTTATTTGATCAACATGTTGTTGAAGAAAAGTTTTTTTATGAAACTTTTAAGAAACAAATTGAAGAGAAAAGTGTTAAGAAACAAGTTTTATTGAAGCCAGATATTATTAATTTCTCACAATCCGAAATGCTGCTTTACAAAGATAATGTAGGAATGTTTGAGAAACTTGGTTTTGAGATTGAAGAGTTTGGGAGTAATGAGATTGTTGTAAGAAGTGTTCCTATTGGACTCTCAAGGTTTGAAGTTAGTGCAAAGATTGTTGCAGATATTATTGGTGAGATTACTGTTGATAAGAAATTTAAATTACTTGAAGATTCAAAGCTTGATAAAATAGCTTCTATGTCTTGTAAGAAGTCTTTGAAAGGTGGAGAAGAATTAACTATTCCTCAAATTCATATGATGATTGAGAATCTAAAGAGATTAAAAGAACCATTTAATTGTCCTCATGGAAGACCTATTATGCTTAGATATACATTTAAAGATTTGGAGAAGAATTTTAAGAGGATTGTTTGAAAAAAGCAAATTTTATAAACCTTAAATGTTGAAAGATTATTATGAAAGAAGAAGCTGAAAAATTATTAGAGATTATTTAAAGCCTATGATAAGAATACTTCATTATTTGAAACTGTTACTTCAATTTCATCAGAAATTTATCCAGGAGATGCCAGGATTTTTTTGAATATTTATCATGAATTAACTAATGATGATGATAGTGAAAAGATACTTTTAACTTATATGAAAACTGCTGCAAAACTTTGTAATAGGTCAGGAAATAGATCTTTATTGGAGATTCAATTAAATGAGAGTATGCAAATATTGGACGAAAATGAAGTACTTAAAGATGTTGGGAACAAACTTGTATATATAACTCAACAAAGTCTAAAAGAGCCTGATTATTTTGTGAAGCCTAATAAAATAGTTGAACAAGAAAATCCAACTTATCATTAATTAATATCTTCATGAATAATACTTGGACAACTCTCAGTTACACCATTAATTCCATTTATTTCTTCCATTATTTTATTTAATTCTTTCATTCCTTTAACCCAAACTTCAAACATTATCATATGATCTCCTGAAGAAGTTGTTAAATTTTTTATGTAAGAAAAATCTTTTAGAATATTCATAACTTTAAAATAATCTTTAGGAGTTGTATCTACACCCATTATTATCTTATTTGAATATCCTAATTTTTTATAATTAACTGAAGCCTTATATCCTAAGATTATCTCTTCCTTCTCTAATTTCTTTACTCTTTTTCTTATTGCAGCCTCAGAAATATTTAGTTTTTTTGCAATTTGAGTAAAAGATATTCTAGCATTTTCTTCTAACATGTCAAGAATTGTTTGATCCTTTGTATCTACCATTTTTCTATTATATATAAAAATGAAGAAATTTATTAATAAATTTCTAAATTAAGCAATACTAAGTATTTTACTTAATACCATAATATATCTTAAAGTTATTTGTTTATAAATCTTACCTAATAAGTTCGATACTCGAGCCAAACCTTTATATATTTGAAACTTCAAATATTAATATCAAAATGGTTGAAGAAATAAAAACAGAAACAATAATTATTGAGAAAGAAACCCCAAGTATGCCTAGATTGGGAGAAAAAGCTCCACACTTTGAAGCAAATACTACTCATGGTATGAAAAAATTAACAGATTACAAAGGTAAATGGTTAATATTATTCTCACATCCTGCAGATTTTACACCAGTATGTACTACAGAATTTATGGCTTTTCAAGATATTAAACCTGATTTAGACAAGAGAGGAGTTGATTTACTTGGATTAAGCATTGATAGTATTTATGCACATATTGCATGGGAGAGAACAATTGAAGAAAAATTTGGAAGAAAAATTGAATTTCCTATTATTGATGATTTATCAATGAAAGTTGCTAATGCATATGGAATGGTTCATCCTGGAGAAGCAGTAACTGCTGCATCTAGATGTGTATTTGTTATAGATGATAAACAAATAGTTAGAGCAATGATTTACTATCCTTTATCTGCAGGTAGAAATATGGACGAAATTCTAAGATTGATTGATTCACTTCAAACAACAGATAAACACTCAGTTGCAACTCCTGCAAATTGGAGACCTGGTGAAAAAGTAATTGTTCCTCCTGCTGGAACTACAAAGCTTGCAGAAGAGAGAATGAATGATAAATCCTTAGAATGTACAGATTGGTTTTTCTGTAAAAAAAATATTTAAATAATTTTTAATTTATTCTTTTAAACTGCAAGTTCGATATTCGAGCCAAATCTTTATAAAATAAAAACCTTTAAAATTAATACGATGGTTAAATTAAATCAAGAGGCACCAGTATTTAAAGCGCAAGCAATGCAAGATAAAGGTTTTAAGGAAGTTAGTTTAGAAGACTATAAAGGAAAATTTGTAGTTTTATTTTTTTACCCTGCAGATTATACTTTCGTATGTCCTACAGAGTTAGAAGATATGGCTGAGAATTATGAAGAATTAAAAAGCTTGGATGCTGAAGTTCTATCTGTTTCAACAGATACTCATTTTGTTCATTTAGCTTGGCATAATGAGTCTCCAAGTATTGGTAAAATCAAATTCCCAATGATTGCAGATGCAACACATCAAATTTCAGTAGCATATGATGTACTAAGAGATCAAGAAGGTGTTGCAGATAGAGCAACAATTGTAATTGATCCGGATGGAATGATTAAAGCAATTGAGATTACCGATGAACCTATTGGAAGAAATGCTAAAGAGTTACTTAGGAAGATTAAAGCTTTAAAATATGCTAGAGAGAATCCTGGTTATGCTTGTCCTGCTAAATGGAATGTTGGTGAGAAAGTTTTGAAACCTGGTGCAGATTTAGTTGGAAAATTATAAATTTTATTTTTTAACAAATATTTATTAATTCAAATTAAATTCTTTCTTATATGGTTGATTTGAATGAGTATATTTATAGTAATCATTTATTATCCAAAGAAGTTGTTACTTTGGTTTATAATTTTGAAAATATAAATTATCAAAATTTTTTGGAATCTTTTAAATCAAATTCTCCTTTTAGTGGGAAAAATGAACATTATTCCTTTGAATCTCTAAATTGTGTATTTTTTAGAAAAGGAAGAATTGAAAATATGTCTGAAAATAGGAGCCAATTTAGTAAGTTAAATGTTTTCTTATATGATTTTGACATATTTAATCACTCTGCTCCTAATCGCGCTATTAAAACTTTAGATATGATAGTACAAAAATATGATGATGAAAATGGAGATTATAACTTAAATAAAGTTTTAATATTTGCAAAATCAAATGCTAAACTTTTTTGTAAAGACAAACAAGAAGAAAGTAATAAACTGCTAAATTTGATGGGAAGAATGAATATTATTGACCTTTTAAGGATCTAATCCATCTAATTTCTTTATTTCTGAGTATAAATTAAATCCCGGACAGGATTGAAATTTTTTTATTAAAGTTACGCTACTATCTGAAGCATCAAATTCTAGAACTTGAGTTGTTATGTCCCTTGTGAAATTTTTATATGTTTCTTTATTTTCAATATCTAGTGGATTAATGTTTGGCAAATGTAATTTCCAATTTCTTTCTTTAATCTTTTTGTATATTGCTTCATTGTGTCCAAATATTTTTTTAATATTATAATTCTCTTTTAATTTGGTTACTAATGAATTTAAAGCATCAATTTGTTTTTGAGTAGGTTCTACTTCATCAAAATTTCCAAATAGTGCTATACCAATTGCATTTTTATTGTATCCATAAGTATGCGCTCCGGCTGATTTTAAGTCTCTAGCGTAATAAATAGTTCCTTTTTTAGAAATCATGAAATGATATCCTATTGATGAATAATGTTGTTTTTTTACATGATTATCTATTAAACTTTGAATAGTTTTGTTCTTTCCAGTATGATGAATTATAATTTTTATGAATTTTGTGGGTTCGTTTGTATCTTGAACTTTAAAATCATAATGAATTTTCTTCATTGGAAGTCCAAATTCCACTATTTTTGCAAGTATATATTGTTTCATTTATTTCTTATGGTGTTATTAATTAATAAATTTAATTGTTGAGTATAAAAATGAAAATCTTAAATATGAATTTTTGAACATTATTTCTGAAAACCTTTTATTTGAATTAATTACCATTCATGAATAATAAGATATAAATTTATAATTATCATCTGTAAATTAATTACTAGTTAGAGATGATAAAATAAAAACATTTATTAATGAATAAGATTTTAATAATTTAAGATGGAATTAATTTTAGAAAACCCAGGTCTGTTAAAGAAGAGTATGGAAATTATTTCTGATATTGTTTTAGAAGGAACTTTCGTATTTAAACCTGATTATATGGAGCTTGTTGCCCTAAATTCAAACAATGTTGTTATGGTAATTTTTAGATTATTGTCAACTAATTTTGAAAAGTATGAGATTAAAGAAAATTTTCAAATCTCACTTAGTTTAGAGCATTTTAGTGATGTTTTGAAAAGATGTAATGATAAGTCTAAACTTATATTAAAAGTTGATCAAGATGGAAATAAATTGAAAATTGTAAGTGAAGGTAAGAATAAAAAAGAGTTTGAATTATCACTTATTGATTTTAATGATGAAAATCTACAAAAGGTCCCTAATTTAGATTTCCCTTTAAAAATTGTTACTTCTTCTTCTAATTTTACCAATTCAATTAATGATTTAAATTTCCTTGAGAATGGAGTTAGTTTTAAAATTGCAAATAAAAAGTTTTCAATTGAAGGAAAAACAAATTCAATGTCTGGGAAAATTGATTTTGATGAAGATATTGATATTAAAACTGAATCCTCTAAAGATATGCATTGTAGATATTCAATTGAATATTTAAAGAAATTCATTAAAGCTGATAAGATTGTAAATAATGTTGAAATGAGTTTTAATGATGATTATCCTTTGAAGGTTGAGTATAAATTAGTTGACAAATTACTACTAGGATTTATCCTTGCTCCAAGAGGAGAGGATTAGTTTTATTTTATTCTTTTTTAATTGAAAAGACAAAATTTTATAAATAATAAACACAGAATTTTTTTATATGCCTCATCAATGTCTTAAATGCGAATCAATATACGATAATACTTCAGAAGTTATTATTCAAGGATGTCCTAAATGTGGGTCAAAATTATTTTTATTTATGAAGAAAATCCCAACAGTAAAAGCTGAAATCGAACTTAGCAAGGAACAAAAAGATATTATTTTAAAAGAAGTTGAGAGTTTTGTTGATATTGAAGAAATAGATAAACCAATTATTTTGAAATTAGAAAATGTTAGAGTTTTAGCTCCTGGAAAGTATGAGATAGATATTAATCAGCTGATGAAAAGAGAGAAACCTCTTATTTACAAAGTTCAAGATGGAACTTACATTATTGATATTGATTTTTTAAGAGGTGTTAGAAATGACAAATAAAACCTTGTTAAATGAGAAATTAGATTTAATTTTGAAGAACCAGAAGAAGATTTTGAAGAATGAGGAAAAGATTCTTGGAGAAGAGTACAAGCTTGAGGAGATGGAGAAAGAAGACTTAGCAAATGATGTTAAAAATTTTGAAACAGAAGAAGACGCAATCAAAGAATTGAAGAAGCTAGAGAAAGATTTAAAGAAGAACAGTATTTCTCCAATTAATAAAATTACAAAAAGAGATATGTTTAAGGGTTTTATCGGAGCATTTGTAGGAATTATGGGACATTTTGCGTTTTCTAAGGCATCTGATATTGCTCAAACAATAGATTGGCAAAGAGCAACAGTTATGTACATTATTGCATTTATCATGATTATAATTATGCTTTATTATACTGGATTTAGAAAGGTTCAAAAACATCTTATTTTGAAATTCATGCCACTTAGAGCGACAATTTTATATGTAGTCTCAATTGTTGCTATTTTATTTGTAAATCTTTTATTTGGTAAGTTTCATACACCTTATCATTTTTTAGAAATATACAATATTGTTGGAGCAACAATCATCTTAGCTGTTCTTGGAGCAGGAACTGCAGATTTGATTGGTAATGTGGGGCATGAGTAGAATGGGATTTTTTAGCAAAGCCAAACCTTTGGACAAAATAATTAATATTCTAAATAATTTAAAAGTAAGATTAGAAAATTTGCAAATTATGATTTACCATAATTCAAATGAAGAGATTAGTTTAGAAATTAACAGCATAAATGATAGTATTGGACAGATACACAGAGTATTATACAATATATTTAAAATGAATTATGCTCAAGAGATTAATCATTTAAAAGCAATACTTATAATTCCAATAAGTAATTTAAAATTTAAGAAAAATTACTCGGAAATTGCCATTAAAGAAAGGATTAATAGTATAAATGCAATAACAACTTCAATTCATAAATTTAACCAAAACAATAAAGAAAAAAAAGTCTTTAAAAAAGCTGTATAAAATATTAATTATTTACTACAAGATGGAAAATTTTATAAACTTCGTTTAGTGTTTAATTATTATAATGACAGAGAAAGAAAAACTTCTACAAAATCTTATTGATAAGTCTGGTAAATCTTCTGAAGAAATCAGCTCAATGATTGCCGAGAAAGTTAATGAATTATCAGGATTAATCTCAGATGAAGGAGCAATTTATATTATTGCTAATGATTTAGGCGTAAGGCTTGATTCAGAGAGACCTAAAAAAGATGCAGAGCTTGCAAAGATTGAAGATATTACTGAACCTAAGACTCCAGTTAGTTTTATTTGTAAGATTATTAGAAAATATGATTTAGTTACTTTTTCTACTGAGAAAAACCCTCAAGGTAGAGTTCAATCGATGCTTGTCGGAGATGAGACTGGAATTACAAGGCTTGTTTTTTGGGGAGAGAAAACTGAATTATTAGATTCTATTCATGATGGAGATGTTTTAAAAGTTTTAAATGCTTATACTAGAGAAAATACTAATCAGGAGAGAATTGAAGTTCATTATGGACAATATAGTGATATTGAAGTTAATCCTAAAGATGTGAAAATTGAATTAAAAGAATTTGTTCCACAAGAAATTGTGAGTAAAGAGAAAAAAATTAATGAACTTGAAGAAGGAGATAGAAATATTAAACTTTCAGGTATTGTGACAGATTTTGAGATTCCTAGATTCTATCTTGGATGCCCAGAGTGTTTTAAGAAAGTTTTTCAAGATGAAGGAATATATAAATGCGCCGAGCATGAAGAAGTTAAAGCACTAAGAATTCCAATTGTAAATATTGTATTTGACGATGGAGAATCAACTATATCTATTGTTGGATTTAGAGATAGAGCTGAGAATTTAACAAAATTAAAAGATATAGAAATTATTGGACTTACAGAAGATATTGATAAATATAGAGATTTCTCTAAAAAGATGATTGGTTCAAAACTTGAGATTGTAGGAAATGTTGGACTTAATAATATGACTGGAGATAAACAATTTTTAGTTAATCAAGTACTTAGTGTTGAGTTCACAACAGTTGAAGATACGAGCAATCAAAAGATTGCTGGACAATCTGAAACAAGTTCAGATAGAATTGTTAAGAAAGAAGAATCAAAACCTGCTGCAAAAGAAGAGAAAGTAGAAGAAGTGGATATTGATGATAATTTAGATGATATTGAAGAGATTGATATTGATGATGATTTGTTATAAATAGTGAATTCGTATAAAATCATATGAGACTACAAAAAACATTAATAGGATTAATGGCAATTGCAAGTATTAATGTTGCATATGCAGAAGATTCACCATTATTAAAAGATGTTGTTGCTTTTTCAAATGATCAACAATTATTTGAAAAAGAATATCAACCCATATTTGATAAAATTTGTAAGGTATACAGACAAAACTTATTAGAAGATTCTAGTAAAGAACTCGAAATGATTAAGAAAGTTTATGATTTTAAAGCTCAAATTGTTCAAGCAAAAGGAGACATAATATTTATTACAAATATTGAACCTGAAGATGGTATTCAAAATTCATCGGAGTTTAAATTTTTTTATAAATGTAAAAAATAATTACTAAAGTTTATTTGTTTTAAATTCTATTAGGTTTTTATTTTAAATACTTTTTTAAACACATTTTTATTCTAAATAAATATAAGACAAAATGAGTAAAGAATTAATTTTAAGAGTTAAGGGGTTTGAAAAAACCTTTGGAAGTGATGTTCTATTTGAAAATTCAGAACTTATTATTCATAAAGGAGACAAGGTTGCTCTGCTTGGACAAAATGGAACTGGAAAGTCAACTTTTGTTAAATGTATGGTTGGTGAAGAAGAGTATGAAGGGGTTGTTGAATTAAATACTGATATTACTATTGCAATAATGGAGCAAGAGAAAGTATTTGAACAAACTGAACTCACTTTTCATGATTATCTTGAAAATAAAAAAAACAAACTCTCAGTTAAAAAAGAAGCAATTGAAGCACAATTTGGAGATCCAAATATTTATGATGATATGGATTTGTATGAAAAACTATTGTCTGAACATGCTAAAATATCAATAAGACAAGAATTAAATATTGATGATAATGTGATTAGAGAAATTCTTGAAGAGATTAATTTTGAGATGCAAGATTTTAACAAGAAAATTTGCGATCTAAGTGGTGGACAAAGAACTAAATTAAGACTTGCAGAAGTTCTAAGTAAGGATGTAGAATTCACAATTCTTGATGAGCCTACTAATCATTTAGATTTTGAAACTATTAGATGGCTTGAGAAGAGAATATTTTATTCTAAGAAAAGTTTTATGTCGATTTCTCATGATAGATATTTTGTTAATTTAGTCTCAAATAGAATTGTTGAGATTGAGAATAAACATTTTGAAGTTTATGATTGCGATTATGTTGATTATTTAAAAAAAAGAAAATTACATCATACTCAATTAAAAAATAAACATCATGCAATTACTAAAGAGAAAACTAAATTAAAAGAGTCAGAGATGCAAAAAAGAGAATGGGCTCATTTAGTTGGAAGTAAAAAGATGAAAGTTCAAGCTGATAGATTACAAAAGAAAGCTGAAGATTTAGGAGATCCTCCAAATCCAGATGATTTTACAGACGAGTTTAAATTAAAATTTGAAGAAGGAAGTTTCATTGGAAATATGATTGCAAAGGGTAATGATATAGATAAAAGTTTTGGCGCAATTGAGATTTTAGAAAATGCATCATTTGATATTAAAAATGGAGAGAAAATTGCAATTATTGGAAAAAATGGTGTAGGTAAGACTACCTTACTAAAAATAATTAAAGGAGATGAATCTATAAATAGTGGAAATTTGAAATTTGGTTTAAATATGAAAATTGGTTATTTAGACCAAGAGTTTAAAGATATGGATTTGAAACAATCAGTTATGGATTATTTATGGGAGGCTGACCAAAAATTAATGGAGCATCATATAATATCCAATCTTATTAAATTCGGATTTGAAAAAAGCAAGATTCATAATAAATTAAAATCTTTGAGTGGAGGAGAAAAAACTAGAGTTTCATTAGTTAAATTAATGCTTAGTAAATGTGATATTTTATTGCTTGATGAGCCTACGAATCACTTAGATGTTGAATTGATTGAATCATTAGAAAAAGCTTTGAAAGAATTTAGTGGGACAGTAATTTTTGTATCACATGATAGACGTTTCATTAATAGAGTTGCACAAAAATTATTTTTGATTAAAAACAAAGAATTTGAGATATTAGAAGGTAATTATTCTGCTAATTTTTAATTATATTTTTAAACTCTGTTTTATTCTTTTTTACACAGTCAAAATCAAAGATTTTTCGGTGCATTTTTAAATTATAGAGCATTCAAAAATATATGAGAGAAATTGAAGATACTCCTTATTATTCTAAAAAAATAGGCGAATTACCTAAAGGATGTCAAATGTGTGTTAAAGGAGAGAAATTGGTTTTGTATGTGACAGGGATTTGTCCTAGACAATGTTGGTATTGTCCGCTTTCTGATAACAGAAAAGACCAAGATGTTATTTACATCAATGAATGGAAGACAGATTCATTTGAGGATATGCTTGAAGAAGCAAAATTAACTCAAGCAAAAGGAGCAGGAATTACAGGTGGAGACCCACTTTCAAGACTTGAGAGAACTCTTGAGTACATTAAGTTTCTAAAAGAAAAATTTGGAAAAGAGTTCCATATTCATCTTTATACAAGTTTAATTTTGATTAATAAAGATAATTTAAAACAATTATATGATGCAGGACTTGATGAGATTAGATTTCATCCAGATTTTGAAAAGAAAGAAGAATGGAGCAAAATTGATTTAGCAAATGAGTTTGATTGGGATGTAGGTGTTGAGATTCCTTGCGCCCCTAATGATAAAGAAGCAATATTAGATTTATGTGATTTCATTGAAGGAAAAGTGAAATTTTTGAATTTGAATGAATTCGAGATTTCAGACAGGAACTCAGAAGATATGATGAATGAGGGTTATGATACTAAAACTGACATTTCTCACGGAATCAAGGGTTCTGATGAGTTAGGATTGGAAATTTTAGAGCATTGTGAGAATAAACCATACAATGTTCATTTTTGTACTGGAACTCTTAAAGATAAAGTTCAGATGCAAAATAGATTTAAACTAAGGGCTCAGAGTATTGCAACTAAGTTTGATATTATTACAGATGAAGGATTAATGCTTCGAGGAGTAATTTATACCAAAGAAAAAGACTTAGAAACTCTTAATAAAACTAAAGAAATGCTTGAAGAAGAAGGCCTTGGAGTTATGATTGATGAGAAGAAATTAAGGATTTTAACATATCCCGAACATGTTCAGCAATTTGCCGAAGTTTTGAAGGAATTAAGTTTAGTTCCTGCAATTATAGAAGAAGATCCGACAGTTGAAGCATTTGAAGTTAATAGGGATTTTTTGTGAATCAGATAATTTTATATATTCCAAATTTCATTTTATTTAATGATTAAGTCTTTAATTAATAAATTTTCTCTGAAACTTGATTCTTATTCTGAAAAAAATATTATTGGAGAAACTAGACCTATTAATAAACCAATAGATTTATCTATACTTTTAGATAAAATTAAAGAAGAATTGTATTTTGATTCAAAGAAAGATTTTGATAAAGTTGCAATGGCAGTTTCAAGATCAAAGCATATGAAATATAAGTTTAATAATAGATTAATTTATCATTCATATAAAGTAGGCCTTATTGGAGCAAAACTTACCCGAAATCTTAAATTTAAAAATCCAAGTAAGTATTCTTCATTAAAAAAACGTGAAATTAGAGACGCAGGATTTTTGCACGATATAGGACATTTAGTTTCACCTATTGACATTTATTTTAAAAAGAATAAATTATCTGAAAAAGATAAGGAAATTTTAGCTCAACATATGCAATATGGAGAAATAATACTCTCAATTCTAGGAATTAAAAATTCCACAGTAGTTAATGCTGCAATGTTTCACCATGAAAAAATGGATGGTTCAGGACATTTTAATTTATCAGGCAGAGGTATTCCATTAGTTGCAAGAATTATTGCTGTTGCAGATATTTATGATGCTCTAAGAAGTGAGAGAGAATATAAATTGGGATTGACACATAATGAGACTTTTGAAATAATGTATAATGAAAATATGATGAAAGTTTATGATTCTGATATTCTAAATGCTATGAAATATATGTCTCCAAAAATTAATTTTTTTTATGATTTAAGATTTCAAAAAAAACTAGAACTATTTAAATAATAAAATTGACCCAAATCTTGAATTTCTTACAATTTTTTAGTTTTTGAGAGAAGTTTTATAAATAAATTCTCCTTATTCATATTAGATAAAAAATGACAAAGAACTATTATGATATTCTAGGCATTGAAAAAGGTGCTTCAAAAGAAGATATTAAGAAGGCATATAAAAAATTAGCAAAGAAGTATCATCCAGATATTTCCAAAGAAGCTAATGCCGAAACAAAATTTAAAGAGATTAATGAAGCAGCAGGAGTTTTACTTGATGACCAAAAGAAACAACAGTACGACACTTATGGTAGTACAGATGGACCTCAAGGTTTTAGTGGATTTGGTGGAGGAGGAGGAGGCTTTAATCCAGGAGATTTCGGAATTAATTTAGATGATATTTTCGAACAATTTGGTTTTGGTGGTTTTGGAGGAGGTTCCCGAAGACAGTCTCAAAAGAAAGATACTAGAATTTATTCTGAAGTTGAACTTACTCTAGAAGATGTTTATTTTGGTGTCAAAAAAGAAATTAAGATTACACATGATGTTGAGTGTTCTAATTGTTTAGGAAAAGGTGCTGAAAAATCTAGTGATGTTGAAACTTGTCCAACTTGTGATGGTAGAGGAGTTGTTATTGAAACTCAAAGATCTATTCTTGGACATATTAGAACACAAAGAACTTGTTATGATTGTTCAGGTAAAGGTAAGAGAATTAAGAACGCTTGTAGTAAGTGTTCAGGTAGCGGTACCGAATCTAAACATGATATTATTGAAGTTGCAATTCCTAAAGGTATTGAGAGCGGAGTTACATTAAGAGTTTCAGGTAAAGGAAATTATGATTCTCAAACTAGTACTTATGGAGATTTGTATTTGAAGATTTATGTTAAAAAAGATAAACAGTTTGAAGTTGAAGGTCCTGATTTGTATATGACGTTAGATATTAATTTTATTCAAGCAATACTTGGTGATGAAGTTGAATTTAAACATTTTAAGAAAACTCTTTCACTTAAAATCCCTTCAGGAGCACAACCTGGAACAATTTTAAGGTTAAAAGAAAAAGGTATTCCTCATTTTAATTATGGTGGTTTTGGAGATTTATATGTGAAGATAAATGTTGATATTCCAACTAAGAGTACTTCTGAACAAAAGAAGATTCTAGGAGAGTATGCTAAAACACTCAAAGATAAAAGTATCCTTAATAGAATGAAAGGATTATTTAAATAAAAATGAAATTTGATACACATAAATTTTTATATACATTGTTTGATAATGGGACAGTTATAGGTCATAGTATTCTTTATTTAAATAAAGATAATGAAGATGAAATAATTAAGATCTATAAAATTGAAATTGGCACATCTCCCGTTTCTTTTAAAGTATACAATGAGGATGGAAAAAGATATATTATTCCTTTTATTAGAGTAAAAAAAATTTTCCATAATGATACACTAGTGTGGGAAAATACTGATTTCAATATTTCTGATACGAAAATTATCAAAGGATTTAAATGAATTAAATTTAACTCTCTAAGTCATTCATGAAAGTTTGAAGTTCTTGAATTTGATCATTTTTTATTATGTCAATATTAATTAATGTGATTAAAATACCATTAAATCTCTCAGTCCTACTTGTTAAATATTTTAAAAATTCTAATACAATCGTGTAATTATTTGTTCTAAGAAGAAGATTTAGATCAACCATTAAAAATGGATTCTGGGATTGTTCTAAAAAATTGTCAACAAAAGTTATTAAATTGTTTAATTGGAGTGGGTCTACTATGTCTGAATTTTCATCTAAAGAATCTTTCAAATAATTTGAATCAATTCCCATGTCGATTTGTGATATCCAAGCTATTGGAGTTTTTTGTAAATTGTATTTGGATCTTATTTGTTTAGGATTGTCTTCAGTTATTAAAAATCCTTCAAAACCTTTTTTTGTTGCCTGAGAGAATTGTTCTAATAAATATTTTTTATCTTTTTTTACTGCAATATATGAACTTCCATTTGATACATTTAAATCTATTTCTCCACCTAAAGTTCCTTCTTGAACCGGAATAAATTTCATTTTTACAAATTTTCCTTTGAAATATTTTAAAATTACTTGTTCTAGAATTAGACCATATGTTAGAAACATAATTGAAATGAAATCTAACATGTATGTTGTTGCCTCAGTTATGTTTAAATTTATAATATAAATGTTGAAAAATCCTGCAAGAAATCTTAAAATTTGGGAACTTCCTAAGAATAGTGTTGAAATACCAATAAATAGCCATGGTTTCTTGTAGTCTTCCTGATATACTTTATTAAAAATAGATAAAACTATGATAATTGCAATTACTGAGATGATTCCAGATAATAAAGATATGAAGGAAAATGATATCATTGATTATTTTTGTTTATTCTTTTTTATAAAGTTTTATCATCACTTATTTAACATATATATTTATAAACCATATAAAATTCCTATTATTATGGCAATTAAAGTTGTTATTGGAACAAAATCTGGGAAATGCTTTCAAAAGGAGCTTTCTCAAGAAGAAGCTGAGGCTTTGTATCAAAAGACTCTCGGGGAAGAATTTAACAGTGAACTTATTGGTATCACTGGTGCTAAATTCTTAATTTCTGGGGGTTCTGATGCAAGTGGTTTTCCTATGAGAAAAGACCTACCAGGTATTAACAAAAGAAAAATCTTAGTTGGTAAGGGTATTGGTTTTAAAGGAAAACTTAGAGGTAAGAGATTTGGTGGTTTAAGAATTAAGAAAATGGTTGCAGGAAATACTGTATATGAGAAAACACACCAATTAAATCTAAAAACTATTAAGGGTGACGATGCTGTTGTTAAAGCATTTGCTCCTACTGTAGAAGAAGTTGCTGCAGAATAATAATATAAAAATTTATTAACTAAATTTTTTTCTAAATAATATGTCTAATTTTAATTTTAAGAGAAACCTATCTTTTACTAAAGAATATTTTATTGTGCATTTGAAAACTTTTAAAGAATATAAGACTAATTTATATTTAGGCATCTTTGCGCATCTGACATTTATGATAATTATATCCTTTAGTTTTTTTGTTCTAAAAGAACAATTCTCTGAAATTTTTTATTGGAACTTGAATGAATTTGCATTATATCTTATTCTTATGGAATTATTTCTGTTCTTCTTTCATCCTTGGTTTAGAGGATTAAGGGTTGATCTACTAACTGGAAAATTTAACGCTTATCTTACAAGGCCTGTTAGCCTATTTTTACACCAATCATTAGCAAATATTAAGATGGATACAATCCTTTTTAGTTTAATATATATGCTTGCACTGATAATCTATTTTGCATTCATTGATATAAATTTTAATTTAATTAGAGCTACAGTTACTATGGGATTTTCATTTTTGGGAGGAGTTTTTTTAATGAATGTGAGATGCTTTCTGAATTCATTAGCTTTTTTTATAAAGGAGAATGGCTTTCTGGGTGAAATTTATTTTGGAAATTTTACAAATGCTTTTTCTTATTATCCTATTTCTTTTTTTAAGAATAATTCTATTAGATATTTTGGATTAATTGTTGGAGTAGTATATTATGCAACACTACCTACTGATTTTTATTTTGGATATATAGGATACAAAGAATTGTTTGATTATTTTTTGATATTAATGGGAATGATTGTAGTATTAATAATTAGTAGCTATTTCTTGTGGAAGAAAGGATTAGAAAAATATGAGGGTTATAATTAAATAATTATTATTTTGTTTTTGGAAGCTCTTTTCTTAATTCTTCGAGTAAAACTTCAGTTATATCAATTTTATTTGTTTCGTGCTCAACGGTATTACATGTTACAATATCATCAAAACCTGCTCTTTTCATTTTAATATATCCTTTTTCTACAAATAAACCATGAACACCAATCGCATTTACTGTTTTTGCGCCTAATTTCCTTGCTTTTTGACATGCTTTAACCATTGTGTTCCCAGTTGAGATAATATCATCTACAATCACCACATTCTTGCCTTTAATTATAATATCTTTAGTAACTTCGACATCAACTGTTCTGGATGAGTGACGAGTTTTGTCAAATACTGTATCTTCAACGCCAATTTCTTTTGAAATTGTATCTGCCCATTGATAAGATTCCCAATCAGGACCAATTACCGCAACATTTCTATATTTTCTTTTTATGAATTTTGCAATTAGATGATTTGCAGTTACATTTTTTGCTGCAATTGTAAATACATCTTTCATTTTTAAAATTCTATGTAGGTGTGGGTCTACAGTAATTATTTTATCGATTCCTGAATTGTTAATTAAATCTGACATTATTTGGGCATTTATAGACTCTCCATCTTTGAATCTTTTATCTTGTCTCATGAAGGCTAGATATGGTACTACAAGAACTACTTTCTTTGCTCCTAAATCTTTTGCAGTTTTTGCAGCAAAGATTACATCAAATAATGATTTATTTGGATTTGGTTGAAAACTTTCAACTATTATTAATTTTTCTTTGCTTAGTTCAGTATTATATTTTAAATATAAATCTCCGTCAGGGAATGTAGTAACCTGAGTTTTAGAGTATTTAGCTCCAAGTTCTTTTGCAATTTTTTTTGCAATTTTTTCTGAATTATTTAATGTTGTGATTATCATAATTTAAAATTTACAAAATAACTTTATAAACTTTAATTTTCACTAGCAAAGATGATTAGGATTAAATTTATAAATTAATTATATCTTTTATTTATTATGGAGAAATTTAATTTAGTAAGATTAAATGATTTTCGGCCTAGATAATTGTAGAATTTACTATTTTAAATCAGATACTTCACTTCCCGTTTTATTCTAAAATTTAATTTGAAAATTAAAGAAATAGTTCTACGAATTTGTAGTTTACAATAGAAAATAGAAAAACAAAATGAAAAGAAAATTAGAAAGAGAAATAAGTGATTGTCGGCCTAGATGTAGGATTAATTGCAGAGATTGAATACTCACTTGAAGAATTAGGTGTAGGGAATAAAGAAGGGATTAAAAATACTTTATTTGGATATCTTAATGGAGATTATAATTTAAATATTGAAAATTATTATTTTGAAAATGATTCTATTTTTATACATTATAATAAATTAGATTCGTCTTTTACAAGAAAATTTAGAGAATATAAATTAGAAAATAATCAATTTCAACTAGTTGTGAATAATTAGAAACAAATATAAAGTAAAAATTAACTTAAATTATTAGGTAAATAAAAATGGCGAAAAATGATAAACAACAAGAACTGGCAATTACAGTTAAGAAAGAAGAGAATATCTCTGAGTGGTATACTCAAGTTATTCAAAAAGCAGATTTGATTGAACATACTAGAGTTAGTGGATGTATGGTTTTTAAACCAAATTCTTATCAAATTTGGGAAAAGATTACTGCATTTTTTGATGCAAAAATTAAAAAATCTGGTGTTAAAAATGCATATTTTCCTCTTCTTATTCCTGAGAGTTTATTAATGAAAGAAAAAGATCATGTTGAAGGTTTTAGTCCTGAAGTTGCATGGGTGACTCATACAGGACACTCAGAATTAAAAGAGAGATTGGCAATTAGGCCTACTTCTGAAGCAATTATGTATGATTCATATTCAAAATGGATTCAGTCATATAGAGATTTACCTTTAAGGTTAAATCAGTGGTGCTCAGTAGTTAGGTGGGAATTTAAGCATCCAACTCCTTTTATGAGGAATAGAGAATTTTTATGGCAAGAAGGACACACAGCATTTGCAACTAAAGAAGAAGCTGATGCAGAAGTTTTAGAAATTTTAGGATATTATGCAGATATTTATGAAGAATTGCTTGCCATGCCTGTTGAAAAAGGACTGAAATCGGCAAAAGAAAAATTTGCAGGAGCAGATTATTCTACAACAGTTGAACCTCTTGCACCAGATGGAAAAGTTATTCAAGGTGGTACTTCACATATGCTTGGTCAAAATTTTGCAAAAGCTTTTGATATTACATTTTTAGATAAGAATCAAAAAAAACAACATGTTTGGCAAAATTCGTGGGGAATCTCAACTAGAACTATTGCAGGAATGATTTTATTTCATTCAGATAATAAAGGTTTAGTCTTACCTCCTAGAGTTGCATCAAATAAAGCGGTAATTATTCCTTTACTTTTTAAAGGAAAAGAAGATATTGTGCTTGAAAAAGTAGAAGAGTTGAAAACTATACTTGAAGAGTTTAATCCAATTATCGATGATGATAGGAAAGATAGTCCTGGATTTAAATTTGCAAAATGGGAAATTCAAGGAATTCCTATTAGAATTGAAATTGGACCAAGAGATTTGGAGAGTGGACAAGTAATTATTAGTATCAGAGATTCAGGGGAAAAGAAAGAAGTAAAATTTGAAAATTTGAGAGAAGTTGTAGCTAAAGAACTTGAAGAAATGCATGAGAGATTATACAATAAAGCTAAAAAAATACAAGATGAAATAACTATCGAAGTTAATAATTTCAAAGATTTCGAAAACGCTATTAAAGATAACAAAAGATGTCTTGTTCCTTGGGCAGAGAGTACTGAGAGTGAAGAAGAAATTAAAGAAAAGACTGGTTCAAAAAGTTCATGCATCCCTTTTCGATTTAAAGATAAATCTCTTAAGAACATTAAATGTTTTTATTCAGGAAAACCCGCTACTTGTTGGGCTTATTTTGCTAAAAGTTATTAAAAATTATATTTAGTTTTTGATTTCATCAATTTTTGATTCTATATCATCAATGCCTAATAATCTTTGAATTTTAAAATTAAATTCTTTGTCTTCTTCAAGTTCCTCTAAAAGAAGTTTTTTTATATTTTCTCTTGTAATATCTTGTGTCATTTTAACTGATTTGATATTTATACTAAGTATATTTTATTTATAATACTACTCTCCGGTAAAGTTTATAAGTTTGGGTTTGCTATTATAAATAATGAAACTTCTTTTAAGGCCTATTAATCTTGATGAATCATACGAAGAATATGGTAAATTATATTTACCTAGAAGTTATGATAATTTAACAAGAACTAATGGTTCTCCAGTCTATGAAGATCATATTTTAGATACATTAAATAATTCTAAAGGACTATATATACATGAAAAATATTCAGATTTGTTTTCAGGAATTGTTCTCTTTCATGATTTTCCTGAAGATTTTAAAGCATATTTTAAAAATACTTATTCAAATACATTAATGATGCAAGTATATAATCCTTTGAAAAATATAACTGGTCCTAAAAGTATAGAAGTAGTTACTTTGAATCATTTCTTAGAGGGAAAAGTTTATTCAAATTTATTACTTTATGGAATTTATAAAATTTCTAAAAATATTGGAGAAGATTCACAGAAATATGTTTCAGAAGTTCTAAGGAGAAGTGATGAAAGAGATGTTGATTTCTCGTTAGTTTCTAGAGAAGAATTGAAGAATATAGATTTATTGGTTTGCCTTGCTAAAACTTGTGATATAGATTCAAATAATAAAAATTTCCTTGAAGAAGCTAATGATGAAAAAGAACAGTTCTCTTTTAGGGGGAAAAAAACTAGAAATAGTTTAGAAAGAATTTTCTTTGATATACCAAATCTTTCAAAAAGAATTGAAGAAGATAAAAATTTTAAAATTAAAGGAGAAAAAATATTTGATAATAATTTTGCTCAAACTATTTTATCAGTTACAAAATATAATATTCTTGAATATTTTAAAAGATTTGACATTATAGAAACTTTAGTTGAGAATAAAGGTTTGGGTTCAAAAGTTAATACTTCAAATTATAGTGATTATCAAATACTTTTAGATAAATTAAAAGAAAGAAATCCTGAATTATTTTCAGAAAGAGCAAATTTAAAAAAAGTAATGGGAATTTAGAAATCTAATTCTTCTCCAATATAGGGATCATAAACTTTAGCATCAGTATTTTCTTTTGCCCAATTTCTTACAGCTTCAATTGCTTCTAAATCTCCATGCTGGAGTATTAGACTTTTAGGTTTAATTTTTTCAATTAAATTATGAATACTGTCTTGGCCATAATGTGCTGAAAAATCAAATTTTCTTACATGTGAGACTACTTTTTCTCTGTGATGATTTGTATAAAAAGTATGATCTTCAAAAATTGATCTACCATTTGTTCCTTTTGCTTGATATCCAGTTAAAATAATAAAATTTTCTTGAACATGAGTATAATGACCCATATAAGATACTACTGGTCCTCCTTGTACCATTCCTGAAGTTGTAAGAATTACTATTCCTTTCTTTTTAGCAATATCTTCTCTTTCCCTAGGAGATTTAATTTTTATTGCTCTTTTAAACATTTGATCAAGTATATCTTTATTGTCAATATAAGGGTCATCAGATTTTACCATATGTTCAGTCAATTTTCTTGCCATACCATCAAGATAGATTGGAATACTTAGATCTAATTTATTTAATATTATTAGAACCTCTTGAGACCTACCAACTCCAAATACTGGAACTAATGCTGAACCTCCTTCTTTAACACAACTTTCAATAGATTTAATTATTCCTTCTTCTGCATCAACCCTATCAGGGTGTCTTCTATCACCATAAGTATTTTCAGTAATTAAAATATCTACTTCATTTTGAAGTTTGTCTAGATTTGATGGAATCATTAAATTTGTATCTTCAGTATTTATATCGCCAGTATATAGAACTGTTTTACCTTCAATTTGCATAAGAATTGATGCACTTCCTGGAATGTGACCAGCATTTAAATATTGAAACTTAATTTTTCCATCTTTTGTAGTGTATTCCTTATCATAAGTTACAAATTTCAAATCTTGTTCTACAGCTTTTATATCTCTTTCAGAATAAGCCGGATGAAGATGTTTTAATTTTTCTAAATGATATGAGTCTGCAAGAAGCATATTAACAATTCTCCAAGTCATATCTGTTGTATAAATTGGACAATTTAATTGTTTGTGCTCAAGCATAGGAAGTGCACCACTGTGATCAAGATGTGCATGAGATAGGAATAAACCATCCAAATCATGGATTTTATCTAAATATTTAGGATATTCAATACCTTGAGGTATAAATTTAACTCCTGCATCTAATAAATACCTTTTTCCTTCTGATTGAATCTCAATACAGCTCTTTCCTACTTCTCTTGCCGCCCCATGGAATATTATTTTCATAATATAATTTTAATAATTTTAGTTTATATTCTTTTGTTACTTTAGATAAAGGAATAATAATTATAAAATAAATAAATATTTTTTAAGTATGTTAGATGATATGTACCTTGGCCTTATGCTCTCAATACTTCTTGGACTTTTAATTGGAGCTCAAAGAGAGATAAGACAACAAAGACTTAACAAAAAAGATTTTGCAGGCCTTAGGACATTTACATTCATCTCAATTTTAGGTTATATTATCGGATTTTTCTCTTTTGAAATCATTAATGATTCTAGTCTTTTTATTTTAACATTTTTCGGATTGATTTTGCTTATGGGTCTGACATATTTTATTGTACCAAAAGTTAATTCTACACAAATTGGTATTACTTCTCAGGTGAGTGCACTTCTTACTTTCTTAATTGGTGTTTTAATTAGTTTAAAATATTATCAAATAACTATTGGGCTTGCAATTATTATAGCTACAATTCTAGCCCTTGGGACAAAGCTTCATAGCTTTGTTAAAAAAGTTAAAACTTCAGAAGTTTATGCTACTCTTGAATTTGCAATTATTTCATTAGTTATACTACCTCTTTTACCAAATAAAAATTATTCTCCACTAGATTTACCATTTATAGGGCAAATTTTCCTTTCTCAAAAAAGTATATCTTTAGAATTTTTAGCAAAACTTGATGTTTTTAATTTTTATTATTTATGGCTAATGGTTGTTTTTATTTCTGGTATTGCTTATGTTGGATATATTTTAATGAGAACTATTGGCGCAAAAAAAGGAATTATAATTACAGGTTTTTTAGGAGGATTTATGTCTTCAACTGCACTTACTTCATCATTTTCTATTGAAAGTAGGGAGTATAAAGGGCTTTCTAATCCACTTGCACTTGGAGTAATTATTGCTTGTTCTACTATGTTTTTTAGAATTATTTTTGAAGTTTTAGTTATTAATCCTGAATTGGTTTATGGAGTTTTTATGTCTCTTGGGCTTATGGGAATTACAGGATTTATTTTAGCAGGATATATAATGTTTAGGAATCATAATGATAAAAAAACATTTAAAAAATTTGAAACAGATTCTCCTTTTTCAATTAAACCTGCATTAAAATTCGCATTATTATTTTTATTTATCACATTTTTTTCAAAGCTTTTCACATTGATTTATGGAAATTCGGGAATTTACATTTTAGCTTTTATTTCAGGAATTACTGATGTTGATGCAATTACTATTTCTCTTCTTACTCTTGCAAAACAAAATTCAATTTCAAATATTACTGCCCAGTTTGGAATAATTATAGCTGCAATTTCAAATACATTATTTAAAGGAGGAATTGCATATTATTTAGGTTCGCATGAATTCTTTCAAAAAGTCTTTTTTGTATTTTCTATAATTTTAGCAATTGGTGGAATTAGTATGTTTATTTAGAATTATTTAGTAAATAATAAATACACAAATCAAAAGTAAATTTAATTATTCCTCTCATAAGTATGTTGTCACATACTTTTATAAATATAGAAAACAATTAACAATTGTTAATAATTAAATAAGTATTGACAAAGGTGATCGAAATGAAAAAGAAAAATAAACATGTAGTTCCTCACGATATTGGGTGGGCAGTTTTAACTGAAGGAAAAAGTCGCGCTTCTAAACTATTTACTACAAAAGCTGGAGCTCTAAAATATGCTCATGAGGTAACACTTAGAGATGATTTATGTATGTTTGTTCATGATAAACATGGGAAAGTTAGTCATGTTAAATGTCCAAGAAGAATTGCTCCTGCAATCCTTAGGTTGTTTCAACATAAATATGGATTAACTTGAAAAATAATAATTTGAAAATTTACATGAAAATTAAAATTTTTTAAATATTGCAAAAATGCAATACTTTATTCTAAAATTATTGAAGGTTCTCTAGGGATACAATTATTTGAATCTATTTCTAAATTATCTGCATTATCAATTACAATTTCGCAATTAAATGTTTTTTTTAAGAAATCAATCATACTTGTAATAAATTTCTTTTCATCTTCTCTAGATAAATAATTGGACAAACCATCTTCTCCAAGAGTTTTTGGTACAAATTTTTGAATGAATTTCTTGTCTTCTGAAAAGTCTTTATTTAATTCACCAAAAATAGTTTTAATATCTTTAGTATTAGATAGTAATTCTTTTAATCTGTCAAATAATTTAAACCTTGCTTCTTTAGCTTGAACAATTGTAATTTTTTTAAGATGAGATAATTGTTTTATGTCCTTTGTTCTTGAAATAATATTAATTAAACTTTGACCTATCTCTTCGATATCTTCTGCTTTTTTATTCATATAATCTTCAATTTTTGTTTCAAATTTCGTGAGACTAATTTCAGATTTATTCCCCAATTGTTCATTTAATTCTTCACAAATGTGAGGTATAACTGGAGTCATCAAAATTAAATAGTCTTGAGCAATGAATCTTATAACTTCAAGAGTTTCTTCATTTGAAGTTCTTCTTTCATGATAATTTATATCATTTAATAATTCGTATAAAACAGATACATATGCTTCTCTAATTCTGAAGTCGTCCATATAATTAAAATACTCTTTTGTTCTAGAATAGAATTTTGAAATTAACCATTTGTTTGTGTCTGAAAATTCATCATATTTTTTAATTGGTTTTTTAATTGAGTATTCAATTAGTGATTGCCATTTCTCGAATTTTTTTTCTAATTGAAGGATTTCTGTATCTTTAAAGTCCATCTCAATATCATAATTTGCACCAACTCCAACATATAATCTATATAAGTCTGCACCGTAAATATCTTTAATTCTAAATAATGGTATTCCGTTCCCTTTAGATTTTGCAATTTTTTCTCCATCTTTAGTTAATAGTCCTCCAATTGTTATACATTTTGGCCAATACTCTTTTTCAAATATTAGTCCATAATGATAAATTAAAAATGATAAATGATTTGACATGTGTGGTGCTGCAGTATATCTTAGATCAAAACTTTTCCAATACTTTACTTCTGATCTCATCTCATTAATTAATTTTTCATCAATATCTAATTTGTTAATGTCACCTTTTCCTAATAAAACATAATCAAATAATTCTAAAGTTAGTTTTTTAGCAGGAATGTTTTCTTTGTAAATAGTTTTTGCCATCAAATAAAACATTTGATAAATTGTTGAGTCTGATAATGCTTCAATTACCCATTCTTTATCGAAAGGGAGTTTTGTACCAAGACCTCTTTTCCTTGCGCAAGGTCTCATTTGAACCCACTCTAAATAACCTCTTTGAGTTGGCCTCATTTTATGAGGATTATATTTCATATTATCTAAAACATCAAAGGCAACTTGTTTTGTTTCATCTTTAGTGTAATCTAAGAACCATTGTTCATCAAGGATTGCAACAATTACTTGATCATTTCCCCTAGTTTTTGCCCTTCTTGAAGTTTCATAAAAAATTCCACCTAATTCTAAATCTTTTAATTTTTGAGCAACTTTATCTTTTGCATATTTAATTGGAACACCTTCGAATTCTCCAGCATTTTCATTTAAAACTCCTCCATAATGTTCTTCTTTGTATAGTTCTTGTTTTGCTTGCTCTAAACCTTCAGAACTCTTAGAATCTTTTACTTTAAATTTGTTACATTTATTTTCTGCAGGACAAGAAGCATTGTAGTTTATTATATTTCCTTTCTTATCTTTTGTTATAACTGTATTTATTACTTGAATTGTTTCAGGAAGTCTTTTTTCTTTTTTTGCATCAACTAAGGCAATGTAGTCATGTGGCGCTCCGGCTGGTGATGAATATACAATACCTGTCCCATGATTTGAATCTATAAATGATGCTTCTGCTATAAGAACTTCTCTATTGACAATTGGAGCTATTGCAGTTTTCCCGATAAATTCTTTACCTTTATGTTCGCTAATTACTTTTACATTATCAAATTGGTTTTCTACTTTTACTAATGCATCTTTTGAGATTACCCAAGTTTTATTTTCTACTTGAACTTTAATCAAGTCCATTTTGGAGTCTACCCACATATTAGTTGTCCCAAATAATGCATCAGGCCTTAGAGTACATATCACTAAATATTCATTTGTATCTTTTAATTGAAATAATATATAATTCATTTCTTGAAGAGTTACTTTTTCAGTATCTCCATCTTTTATGTCATCTTCACCAACTGCATTTTTATCTACTGGAGAATATAATATTGGGTATTTTCCTCTAGTTAAAATTCCTTTGTCATGCAATTTTTGAAATTGCCATTCTATGAACTTGTTGTAGGCTTCATCACCTGTTGTGAATTGTCTGGACCAATCAATTCCTAAACCTACGCTATTGAATGTTTCTTCAATTTTAGATGAGAAATATTTTGCAATATTCATTGGATCTTTAAATGTTTCAATTAAGTCATCTTGACCTTTTTTATCTTTAACATAATCTGAAATTGCTTCTCTTGTTAATCGAATTTGTTTTTCATCACCTTTTGCGATTCCATCTGAAACAGCTAAAACTGGAGTTCCTGTAATGTGAAATCCCATAGGATATATCGCATTTTTTCCTAAAATTCTTTGATACCTTGTATAAATATCGCAAGTTGTAGAAGTTCTTCCGTGTCCTATGTGCATTACTGAATTTGCATAAGGATATGCAATAGTTGCAAAGTATTTTTCCTTTTTATTATCTATTTTTGGCTCGAATGTTTTATTTTCATTCCATTTATTTTGCCATTTTTTTTCTATTTGTTTTTGTTTATCACTAACCATTCTTCAAATCTATTATTATTTCAATTGTATTCTTTTTATATATTTTTTTAAATTTATGAATAATTTGAGTGTTTATTTGAAAAATTACATACTTTTTTAAATCATTATAAAGATATATAGGTTATGGATACTAATGAAATTAAAACTAAATACCCTAAGACATATGAAAATATTATGACTGCATTTGCAGGAGAGTCACAAGCTAGAAATAAATATGATTTTTTTGCTAAAGTTTCTAGAAAAGAGGGACATCAAAAACTTGCAGAATTTTTTGAAGAGACTGCAAAAAATGAGATGGAACATGCTAAACTTTTATTTAAATTAGTTAATGGAATTGGTTCATCTAAAGAAAATTTACAAGAGTGTATTGATGGAGAGAATTATGAGACTGAGGAGATGTATCCTGAGTTTAAAACAATTGCACAAGATGAAGGATTTAAAGGTGCTGAACTTTTATTTGACAAACTTGCAAAAATTGAAAAGCTACATGAAGAAAGATATAAAAGATTACTTACAGAACTTGAAGCAGATTCTTTATACAATAGCAAATCTGGAGAAAAAATTGCTTGGATTTGTCAAAAATGTGGAAATGTGCATGAAGGAGAAAAAGCTCCAGAGGTTTGCCCTGTATGCGCTCATCCTAAAGGATATTACGAGAGAGAACAAATTCAATATTAATTCTTTTTTTAAATTTTTAATTTAATTTAAATTTTTTTACTCCTTTTTAGTCTAATAAATCTTTATATAGGACTTCTTTTATTAATATAGTAGGTAAATAAAAAATGTATAGTCATAAGTGAATAAATCACTTATTCGAATCCATTTTTAATAAATAAAAAATGTATGATATTGTTTTAGGAAGAAGCGCTTCTGATATAAAAAAGTACGGAAAAGAAGGTGCAGTTTTTATTGGAAAACAGTATGTACAAATGGGACAGACTTCATCACTTTCTAATCCAATTTATATGGATGTTGCAAGAGCGCACGCCATGCTTATATGTGGAAAGAGAGGAGGAGGAAAGTCCTATACAATGGGTTCGATTGCTGAGGGACTCGCTGATATGGACCCAGATATTGCAAAAAACTTAGCTTTTGTTTTACTTGATACTATGGGAGTTTATTGGTCTATGAAATACGCCAATAAGAAAGAAGAAGATATTCTTAAGAGATGGGGTCTTGAAGGTAAAGGTTTAGATGTTGTAATTTTTGTTCCAGGTGGTTTTTATAATAAATATAAAGAAGATGGAATCCCTGTTGATTTTCCATTTTATGTTAGACCTAATGAATTAAGTACTGAAGATTGGATGAATGCATTTAAATTAGGAACAGATGATCCGATAGGTGTTGCAGTCCAAAGAGTAATTAATAAATTATTAGATTCAGGGAAGAATTTTGAGATAGATGATGTACTTGATTTTACTAATAAAGATGATAGATTAAATGACCAAACTAAGCTTGCTGTAACAAATAGATTTGAGAATTGTAAGACTTGGGGTATTTTTTCTAAGAATGCTAGACCAATTAGAGAAATTTTGATTGGTGGGAAAGTTACTGTTATGGATTTATCACCTTATGTTGCAATGCCTGGTGGATGGGAAGTTAAAGCATTAACACTTGGAATTATTGCTAAGAAAATTTTTGTTGAGAGAATGCTTGTTAGGAAAAGAGAAGAACTATACGATATTGTTAATAAAACGCAAGTTCTTAAGAGTGATGATGTTAAGGATGATTTGCCTATGCCTTGGCTAATTGTTGATGAAGCTCATGAGTTTTTACCAAGAGATGATACAGCCCCATCTTCACAAGCACTTATTACAATTCTTAGAGAAGGACGTCAACCAGGTGTTAGTTTAATTCTTGCAACTCAGCAGCCAGGAAAAATACATACAGATGCAATCACTCAATCAGACATAGTTTTATCTCACAGGATTACTTCTTCATTTGACCTAGAAGCACTTGATAAAATTTTTTTGAGTTATGAGTCCAAAGGTTCAAAAGCTCTTTTTAATTCGATGCCTAGAACTAGAGGTTGCGCAATTATTATGGATGATAAGAATGAGAGGTTACATACCATGCAAGTTAAACCAAGATTTACATGGCATGGAGGTGAGGACCCTAATGCAATTAGAGAAATCAAAGATGATTTTGATTTTTAATTAAGGACAGTATATTATTCTTGTATTAGGAGAGTCAATTGAATTTTGAGGAATTTTGCCACCATAGTACACTATTTCTGGAACATCTTTTTTAAAAAAATAAGACCTAACTTTTGGCGCAATATCTTTTGAACCATCACCACCAAATACTATTCTATCTATATTTTCTTCTGAAAATCCTTCAATTAGTTCTATTCCCCTTTGAATTGCAATATCTTTGTTTTCAGAAATTAATTTGATTATTCTTTTACTTAAATCCATATTATAGGTTTCGTGTCTTTTAATATTATAAATCTTTTGTATTTGTTTTTATATTACAAAACCTTTTTTAATGAATTAATATTTAAAAATATATGAAAAAAACATCTCTTAAAGATTATTTGAAAGAAATTTTACCTGAAGATAAGCAAAATGTTGCTTTTCGTTCATTTGAAGTTGTTGGAGATATTGCAATTATTGAAGTTCCAGAAGAAATAGAAGCTTATGGGAAACAAATTGGTGAGGCAATTTTTAAAGTTAATTCTTCAATTAAAACTGTTCTAAAAAAATCTGGAGTTCATCACGGAGAATTTAGAACTCAAGATTTAATTTATGTTACTGGAGAGAATAAGAAAGAGACTCTTTATTTAGAAAATGGTATTAGATTAAATGTTAATCCTGAAGTTGTTTATTTTTCTGCAAAACTTTCAACAGAGAGAGAGCAACTTATGGAAAATTTGAAGGAAAATGAAAAAATTCTAGTTATGTTTTCAGGAGCTGGACCTTATAGTTTTGTTGCATATAAAAAACAACCAAATTTGCAAAGAGTTACCAGTATTGAGATTAATCCTATGGGTCATGATTTGGCGGTTTCAAATATAGATTTGAATAAAAATCTAGTTAAAAAATCAAAATTATATAAATCTGTATTAGAGTTTGTGAAGAATAATAATTTTCCAATTTATGAAAAAGTCTTAACTGAGATTATTAGTAAATTAAAATTTAATTTTATTAATGGAGATGTAGAAAAAGTTACTCAAAACCTTCATTTGAAAGAATACTTAGAACCAACAGATTCATATGATAATTATATTATTAATCAGACGATTGAAAAAATATATGATAGTTTGAAAAATTCAACAAAAGATGTATTAGTTTTGGATCTAGATAAATTTATTGTTAAATCAGATATTATAAATTATATTGTATTGTTTTCACAAAAATTTAATTTTATTTGTAAAATTGAGGGTACAAAATATTTGTTTGATAATAGTTTAACAAAAACCTACCTTATCAATTATTTAGAAAATTCAAAAGATGGACTTTTAAATATTAATCTTTTTGATGAGATTTTTATGCCTCTGCCAAAGGATGCTTCACATTTTTTAGAAAGTGCTTTTAGAGTTGCTTCTAAAGGGGCAATTATTCATATGTATGACTTTGTACATGAAAATGATTTCCCTCATTTTACTGAGAATACAGTAAAAGAGAATGCAAAGGAATTTGGACGAGAAGTTGAGATTATTGAGACTAGAAAAGTAGGACAATATAGTCCAAGAAAATATAGAGTTTGTTGTGATTTTAAAATATTAGATTAAGATAAAGATTTAAATGTATCCTCTAATTTCTCATCATAACTATTTTCAGCATAAGCGGGACCATTATAATTTCTTGCGATAATACTCCAATCAGTATTTTCTTTATCTAATTCATTTTTTAGTACTGGTGTTGATTCAATAAAGTTAATCATTGCAGCAATTTGTTTTTCTGGGTCAAACATATCTTTGTAAAATTTTTCAGGACTATCATATCCTGCTTTTTGATAATTAAAACCCATTATTTGTCCAAAACCAAAACTTGTACTTAATATTGCCGACCTTTCATCTATTTCCTTTGCTTTCATGAACGCATCTTTATTTGTTTCAGATGAAACTCTACTAAAACTTTCTCCAGAATTTATTGTACAAGGCATTGTATTTGCTCCCACATATTTATTAAATTTATGACATTCAAATCTAAGTGTTGGATGACCTTCAGTATCTAAAGGGTTAGATTTTGTCTCAATTAAGATTATTGATTTTATTTTATTTATATCATCAATAGTTGAATATTTACTAATTACTTTGTCTAAGTCTAATTCTTCGTAAACTTTTTTAGCTTCACTTTCTGCAAGTACATTTTCATAATTTGAATTTGAAAGAGAACTTTTTTCATCAGATTTTAAATCTTCTAATCTCTCTTTAAATTCATTCCATCTATATTCTTCTTCTTTTGAACAACTATCTTCATAATAATCACAATCTTTAATTTCAGAATATAACTTTAAGATGCTTTCTTCATCTGAGGAACATTCTTCGTCATTACAATTTTTTAGAACTTTATCACAATATTTATCTGAGATTTCACATTGATTATCATAATAAATTTGCGCTGCATCTAAAATTTTTAGAGCATCTGAATTTTTAGAAAATGAAGACCATACTATCATTACAACAAATAACATAATCATTAAAATTATTATTTTATCCCATATTCCTTTCTTATTTTTAAAAAGGTTTGACATTTTAATTTATCCTTTAATTATTGGAAAAGATTTAGTGTACCTTCTAATTTTTCCTTTTGATTTTACTTCAATTTCTAAATCTGGAATTTTAATATCTCCTAAAATTCCTCTTGAATTAATTACTGCAAATCCTAATATTCTTGAATCATCTTTTTCAAATTTTTTGAAATCCCAAATTAGTTTGTATTGATTTTTTCCTTTAAGTACATGATTTGGCTCAGTTAATAAGAATGTGTTATCTTTCACATTTAAATATCCTGGCATTCTAAATACTATACTTAGATCATCAATCATTTGTTCTTTTATATTTTCAAAACCAATTCTAATTTTCATAGATTTTACTCCTTCATGATTTACTTTTTTAATTTCATAAATTTTAGTTTCAACATCAATAGGGTTTGAATTTTTTCGAATATAAATATAAATTGATAAAATGATTATTACAAATAATATTACATAAATTGGTAAATAATTAAACCAGAAAACTATGTCTTTAGTTTCACCTTTTTCAATACCAATATTTATTTGAGCTTTTCCATCTACTCTTTCTTCTTCAAGATTTGAGGTGAAGAATAAGTAATTAAATAAATTTACATTAATAGATTTTTGATATTCTTGGTCGATGTTACCTAAATTTGTAACTGTAGTTGTATAAGTATTTTTGAAAAAACCTTTTTTGCTAGTTTCTTCTATGTCTAATTGTGTATATTCAGAAACAATTATATCTTTTTCTTGAATCCATTCCCATACTAATCCATTTTCTTTTTTTAGACGAATTGTAATTTCAACTAAAATAGGACCAGGTGAGATTGTGTTTTCAATTGTTTGTTCATAAATTTTGTAATGTTCTGAGGCACTAAATGTGTCTTCGAATACTTCTTCTTTGTCTGCATATTTTAATACAACTTGAATAGTTTGCGCAGAAGCAACATTTTCTCCTTTGATTGAAAATTTAAGTGGTTGTTTTGGTGAAATTTTTTGAGTTGCAATTTCAATTTTATATTCTTCAGCAGTATTTTTTCTCTCAACAACCAAATTATAATTAAAAGATACATTCTCATTTTTTCCTAAAATTGTAAATAAAAAGTTAGTATTTCCTTCATAATTATCTTTTTGTATGATTTTTAATAAATCTGGACTTACAACACTTTTACCATAATCAAAATTTGCATTAGCAATGATTTTTAGTGAAATAATTTGTTTTTCATTTGAATCCAAAACTAGATTTTCTTCAGAGATTTCAATATCCCATCCTTCTATTGTTGGTTTTAGTATTTGAATTGATTGTTTAGAATTCAAATTGTTTGAAACTTCTAATTCGAATGTTTGTACAATATCATCATTAAATACATTTCCCTTTAAGGAATCAATGTCTACTGTTAAATCTCCATTTTGATTATATGTTGCAGCAAAACTTGAAGTAAATAATGCAATAAATAATACAAAAATAAATCCTAATTTATAATCCACTTTCATTGTCTTCTTCCTTCTCCTTATTTTTTGCTTTGATTTTTTTAATTTCGTCTTCAAGATTTAATTTAGTAATTATTTCTTTGTATCTATTTCTAATTGTAACTTCAGTTACTCCAGAAACTTCAGATATGTCTCTTTGTGTTCTTCTTTCTCCTTCTAAAAGTCCGGCAATATATAGAGCTGCTGCTGCAATTCCAATTGGTCCTCTTCCAGAAGTTAGTTCTAACGAGAGTGCTTGTGATAAAATCTCGATTCCTCTTGATTGCGTTTCAGGACTATAGTTTAGAACTGATGCAAATCTTGAAATATAATCTACTGGATTTGATGGTAGAATCTTAATTTTTAATTCTCTTGTAACATATCTATATGATCTTCCAATTTCTTTTTTGTCAATTCCTGATGCTTCAGAAATCTCATCTAAGGTTCTTGGAATGTTTTGTCTTCTACATGCTGCATAAATTACTCCTGCAACAACACTCTCAATACTTCTTCCCCTAACCAAATTTTTTTGAACAGCTTCAGTATAAATTTTACCTGCTTCTTCTTCAATTGAAGTTGGTAGATTTAAGTAAGATGATAATCTTCTTAATTCCCCTAGAGCAATTTTAAGATTTTTTTCCATTACAGTAGATAACCTTTTTTGCCATCTCTTTAATCTTTGTAGTTTGTATCTTTGTTTTTTGTCTAACGAATAAGTATCACTCTCAGAACCAATTGCAGTTCCCATACCTAAGTCGTATTTTGTATATGAAGTTGGAGCTCCAGATCTTCTCATTTCAGAATCATCGTCTTCTTCAAAATCTCTCCATTCTTTTCCAAGAGAAATATTTTTATTATCAATCACTAATCCGCATGTTCTACAGACAATTTCTCCTCTATCTTTGTTGTGGTATAAGTTAGTTCCACCACAGTCAGGACATTTTTTTATATGTTCATCAACCATTTTGTTCCTTTTTATGCACTTTTTAGAAAACTTTTTAAACCTTTATATAAAATGACCTATATTGACTTTATAAAGTTTATTAATATCTTTAAAGTAATTATATAAAAATAATTGATTTTTAGAGACTACTCTTTAGCAATTAATAGATCTCCAGAATTAATTGTTTTTCTTCCTGAATGTGAAGCAATTTTTGATGCTTTTTGAGATAAGTCGTAGAGATAATTTTCCAAGATTTTCTTTAATTCTTCTTTTGCATCATCTGAAACTCTTTCGGCTCCTTTTTCTTTCATTAATCTCTCTAGTGCTAAAATTGGTAGTCCTTTCATTCTCAAAAATCCCCTCTTGGTGATTTTTGGACGAAATTAAAATTTATTTCATAAATTGTTTCTTTCATCATAATTCACCCTTTACTTGATTGTATGCAAGATTTATATCTTTACTTTTTACAGTTTTTCTTTTAGAATGTTCTGTAATTAATGCTGCTTTTTTTATGATTTTTTCAGTTACTTCTTCGAGTATCTGCGCAGCTGTTTCTTTTGCATCTTTTGAGACCCTTTTTCCTGTTGAGTCTTGAATTAGCTTCCCAATTGGAGCAAAAGGCAATATATTTTCTCTTTTTGCCATAATATTAACTATTTTGATTTGGATTTAAAAATATTTGTAGTCATAAATAAGGAATTTTACAAATCAAAAACAATGAAAATGTTTCAAGAAATTAAAAAACTTTAAAAGGAAGTTAAGATTTGAATTATTACTAGTTCTTGTGGGGACGTAGTATAACCTGGCAGAATGGCCGCCTCCAGAGCGGCAGATGGGGGTTCAAATCCTTCCGTCCTCACTTCTTATTTTGAATTTTCAACAAACCTTATATACTTTTACAGAATATTAATTTTTATGAATAAGGAAGAATTTATTAAAGAATTAATAGAAAGAGGCGAAGAAGTTAGCTTCTATTCACTCGCTTCCAACCTTACAACTTGTAGAATGAACTCTCAAATATTTGGTGACAAACAGAAATTTAGACAATTAGAACAAGAGTTAATGATAAAGACAGAAGAAAAGTTTCCGGGAGCATTAACTTTTGATTGTCTATATTTTATATCTGAAGAATTTGATGGGAAACAAATAATACCTGGAAACATAAAAGAATTATATGTAAAATGTTTAGTATATACTCATAGCATTTGAAAAATAAAAATCAATTACATGATTTCTTTGTAATTGATTTTGTGTTCGTTTGTTGGAGTTTCTACAGGTTTGCTGTGTAGAGCTCTTCTTTCATCGTATTTTCTTTTTGCTGCAAGTATTTCTCTGATGTAGACTCTTCCGATATTTTCAGCATCAATGCCTAATTTTTCAATGTATTCTTCTACTATTTCGTAGCTATCTCCTTCAATTTCTAAGATTGGAGGCATTCCTAAGTATTCATCAATGTCAAACTTTACTTCAAGTAATTTGTATTCAGTTCTATATTTGTTTAATTCAAATATTTTAATGAAACCTAATTCGTTTAAGATTTTGTGCATAATTTTACCATTACTTAATTTTACACCAATTTCATCCCTACCAGTAATATTTTGAATGGATTTCTTTTTTCCTTTAAGGTTCAAAAAGATGTATCTTCCTTTTTGCCTAATTCTTAAAGCTTTTCCTTGCTTTGATAATTTTCTATCTGGAGTGTCAAATCTAAAATCAATAACTTTACCTGTAAAATTCTTTTGACCTCCTAATTTTTCAATTTTCTCGATAATATCTTTTTTATTGATATTTCTAATTTTAATTTCAATTTCTTCCATTTTATAATCTCGTTAAAACGATTTTTTTATCTTTATCAAAAACTACGCTATCTTCAAACTGTGTAATTATACTTCCATCATTTGATACCAAACAGTCATATTCGTACAATATACCATGATCTTTTAAAATTTTTACAGCGTAATTTACTTTTCTTAAATCAAAACCTTTTTCCTTGCCTTTAATATTTGGATTAATTTTTGTTATAACATCTTTTAGTAACCATCTTTTTGAAAATGGTAGTTCAGGAAAATTTTCCTTAATATAAATTAATACTTTTTTAGCGATAGGATCTCTAATAGGTTTGTCTTTTGCTAAATGCATATGATTTGAAGAACCAATTGATTTTACTTTTGGTTCTCCTTTTGTAAAAAAAGGTTCAATTGCAAATTCACAATCTTCTTTAATTTTACTATTATTTAAATTCCCATAATTTGGAATACTTAAGCCACAGTGTAAATCATTTTTGCCAATTTGGTGTCCAGAGAGATTATGAATTGTATTAAATCCATTTTTTTTAGCAATTTCATTAACCGCTTTTCCAATCTCATGTAAACTTACTCCGACATTTATTAATTCAACTGCTTTATTTAGTGCTTCTAAGTTTGCTTGCATTAATTTCTCATATTTATTATCTTCAATTTCGAGTGTTATTGCATTATCTGTTATAAAACCTTCATGAGTAACCCCAAAATCAATTTTTACAACATCTCCTTTTTTTAATAAAATATCTTCATTAAAAACAGTATAGTGGGCAGCAATTTCATTGATTGATACTCCACAGGGGAAAGCAGGCATGTAACCAGCTTTAAATATCTCAGATTCTACAAAATCTATTAATTCTGTTATACTAGTTCCAACTTTAGGAATAGTTGATACTCTTTTTCTTAAATCGTGAGTAAATTTACCCAATTCTTTAAGAATATCTATATCTAGTTCGCCCATAATTTATACTTATTTTAGTTTATATATAAATCTTTTTTTTATTTGAGTAAGAAAAATTAAATTTTTGGAATTTCAAAGACTAGAAAACTTTTATCTAAACAATCAATTTTTTTACAACGAATGTTCTCACTTGGTTGAATTTCATCCCTATATTCTTTAGGAATTAGTATATATTTTGTGGATTCTCTTTTGCCTCTTTTTACTATTCTAGTATTTGATGCAAGATTATTTTCAGAAAAAATTTGAATATTTTCTAAATTTCCTTTTAGTCTTATAGACTCTCCTAAATTAACTTCAAGATTTAAGATTATTTTATTATCGTTTAAATTTTTTAGACCAATGATTTTGCCCATAAGGTCTTATTATAGAAACTTTTTATAAAAATTCTTTATTATTCAAGAAAAATGAAAAGGATATTTTACTCTTCAGAAGGTGTTTTTTCAATTTTGTCTTCTGCAGGAAGAATAACTTTTCCACCTGCTTCTTCTACTCTTTGTTTTGCAATTTCTGAAATTTGATCAACAATGATAGTTACTTTTTTAGAAAATTTACCTCTTCCTAAAATTTTATCGTATCCCGCACTTGTTGCATCAAATACAAATTCAGTTTTTTCTTTTAAGATTAAACCAGTATCAACCATTTTATCAAAATTAGTTTCAATGTAATTTAATGATAAAACATCATTAGTAACTTTATGGAGTGATTTGAATCCTTTTTTACCAAAATGCATGTAGTTTTTAGCTAGAGATTTTAATGTAACTCCTTTTTGAGCAGATACAATTTTTAAAAAACTACTCGCTCCACTAAGAACTGCAGATTTTCTTTGATCTCCTCTTGCACCAGTACCAGCGAGTCCTTTTCCACCTCTATGTCCTGCTCCTCTATGTTTTTTCTTGTGTCCCCAACCGTGACCACTTGAGCCTCTTTGTCTGGATATTTTTGTTCTTTTTTTAATTAACATCTTAAATTCTCCTCGAAATTGATTCGTATTATACTAATAAAAACGCAAATCTGTTTATAAAAGTTAGTATCTTTAAAAAAAACCACTTTCAAATTACAATAGAATTTTTTATTAAACTAGGAGTGTTTTATTTTATGATTCAAAAAGTTTTAAATGTAAATTCTGATAAAAGTTTAGATAAACTCTTTTATCCTAAATCTATTGCAGTTATTGGTGCTTCTAATGATGTTAGTAAAATTGGAGGATTTATTTTTTCTAATATTAAAAAGTTGTCCGGACTTAATATTTATCCTATTAGTGTTAAATTTGAAAAAATACAAGAAGTTAGAGCATATACTAATATTATAGAAATTAAATCTAGTGTTGATTTAGCAATTATTGCAATTCCTAAAGATTATGTTATTAATTCTTTGAAAGATTGTATCAAAGCTAATATTAAAAATGTAGTTATTATTTCTGCAGGATTTAAAGAAACTGGAGAAGAGGGAAGAATTAGAGAAGAGAAAATTAAAAAAATTGTTTTAGAAAATGAGATTAATTTAGTTGGACCTAATTGTTTGGGAATTTTAAATTCAGATATTGGATTAAATTGTTCTTTTGCAAAAGATATTCCGAAAAATGGTGATGTTGCACTTATCTCCCAGAGTGGAGCAGTTATTGATGCAATTATCGATTGGAGTTTTAAACAAAACATAGGATTTTCCAAAATTATTAGTTTAGGAAATATGGCTGGAGTTAATGAACTCTCAATTCTTAAGTATTTAAAAGATGATAAAAAAACTAAAGCTATAGTTTTTTACATGGAAACGCTTGAGAACGGGAAAGAATTTCAAAAAGTTTTGCGAGAAGTTTCAAAGACTAAACCAGTAATTATTATTAAGCCAGGAAATTCTGATTCTGCAAAAGCTGCAATTGGGTCACATACTGGAAGTTTGGCTCAAGATAATATTTTAGTTAAAACTGCAATTAATGAGAGTAATGGTATTTTAGTTAATACACTTAATGAATTGTTTAATACTTTAATTGGTTTGAAAACAAATTTGCCTGTGAATAATAAACTAATTATTTTAACAAACGCTGGAGGTCCAGGAGTTATTGCTACAGATTTTGCAGTAGAGAATAATTTAGAATTGTATAAATTATCTAATGAACAAAAAGTTAAATTTGATTTCTTACCTAAGGAAGGTTCACTTAATAATCCTATTGATATTTTAGGTGATGCAAAATCAGATAGATACACTAGTGCTTTAGAAGAGATTGAAAAAATTAAAGATGTTTCAAATATTTTAATTTTATTAACTCCGCAGATGATGACGGACTCACTTGAAATTGCAAAAAATATTGCTAAGATCTCAAAGAAGAGTAAGAAAACTATTTATGTTTCTTTTTTGGGTTCTAAAGAAATTTTTGAAGCTACTAAATATTTTGATGATAATGGAGTTGCAAGTTTTTTTACTCCTTCTGATGTAATTAAGAGTATGAAAAAATTATTAGATTATAATTGCTTTGAGTATATTAATAAGAATGCCAAATATAAATTTTCTAATACCAAAGTAAAAGAGGTTAATAAAATTTTAGAGAATAAGAAGGGACTTTTAGATTTTGAATTAACGAAAAAGATTATGGATATTTTAAAAATTAATCTTCCTGAAAAAATAGTTTTTAAAGATATAGATGAAGTTCTTTCCACTAAGATAAGTTCAAATAAAAAATTTATTTTAAAAGTTGATTCTAAGTCTGCAATTCATAAAATTGATTTGGGTGGAGTAGAATTTAATATTGATTCTGAAAATTTTAAAGATAGAACAATTGAGATGTTTGATAAAATTTCAAAAAAAATAAAAGATTTCACAATTACCTTAGAAGAAGAAGTTAAAGGATTTGAAACCATTATTGGTTTGAAGTCTGAGGATAATTTAGGTAATTTTATTATGTTTGGAATGGGAGGAACATATGTTAGTTTGTTTAATGATGTGAATTTTGCAACTTGTCCTTTGACTAAAACCTCTTCAGAAGCACTTGTTAAGAGTTCTAGAGCTTACAAGGGATTAAATGGATTCAGGGGGACAAGGCCAATTCACTTCGAACATCTTTATGAGATATTAATTAGAATTTCTTATTTACAAGAAACATTTCCTTTGATTAAAGAAGTAGATTTAAATCCAGTTATTTGTAGCGATAAAGGGATTTATTTGGTAGATGTTAAATTAATCGTTTAAAATTGATTACCAAAGCACAATAAATACAATTACAATAAGAGAAAGAGCTAAAAATACATAAAATATCGAAGATTTTTTCGTGTTTGATCTATCTGAAGTGTAAATTGTTATATTTTCTTCAATATTTAAATCAGGTTTTGAAGTTAATATAGAGTCTTGACTTTTTTCAATGGACATGTATTGGATAGAGTTGGAATTGTAAGTGTCAAAAATAGTTGAATTTATTTTTTTCTTATTAGAATTTTGGATAATAGAATAGGTGAAATTTTGAGATAGATAGTTGTAAGTTTTTAGACCTAGTTTCTTGTATTTACAATACAGTTTTAAATTGAAATTTTTCTCTTTTGTTTCTTTGAGTTTAGTATCATTTATTTCTAAAAAATATGACGAACTTTTATTTGACGAGAGATTTAATACAGTTGAAACTTTTGTTCGGATGTTATTTACATAACAAAGGACAGATAAATTTTGAGAGATATTTGCAATATTGAAATGTAGTTTGGAATTGTTGATAGAGAATATTTGTAATTTTGGAGAATATGCTAAAGATTTTTTAGCAGGCATAATATTTTGAGAATTATTTCTTAGAAAGTTAAATTCTTTTTTCAAATCAAGTCCTTCAATTACTAGAGTGTTGTTGTAATTAAATTCTTTAAATTCTATTAAACCTTTTATTTTTGAGTATTTCTCTAATTCAAAACTACTTATTTTTTCTTTATTCAAATAAAAATATATTGTTCTCTTTTGGCTGTTTCCTTTGTAAATCTCATACTTTAACACATTTGTTGAACCATTTAAAAAGTCTAGTTCATTTAAAATAATAATGTAGGATTGAGATATTTTATTTTGATTATCGTTGCTAGAAGATGAACTTGAAGAAGATTTTTCCTCAGAATTTGTAGTTATAGGATTTTTATTGTAATAAGTTATTAATTTTGAATCGTTTAAAATACAGTTTAAAAAATATAGATTTGATTTAATGAAATATAGTTCTGTTTGTGAATTTGGAGTGTAGGTTTTCATATCAAGATTTGTCGTGTTTCTTTTATTTTTTACAATATTTCCCAAATACGATTCTATCCAATATTCTATTTGAAAATCCGAAATATTTGTTTCAAATTCAAATTCAATTTTATCAAATGTTAAATTTTTATAAGGAATTATTTTAAATGAAAAATTACATGAAGAAATATTTGTAGTTATATTTTGTATAGATTCATTTGTAATATTAATGTTTGAGTTTACTGGTAAACTTAAATTCTGAGATAACTCCCCAGGAGAAGAATTTGCTATAAAATAATCTTTCGAAGAGGAATTGTAATTTAGAGTTTGATTTTCTTCAAATTCATATTCTTGATTGTTTGGCCAGATTAAATTTAGAGTAGAATTTAGAGTTATTGTAAAATTTTCTCCTGAATCTTTTAGACCATAATAACCAAGTCCAGATTTTTGAGTTTCATAGATTGTTGCATTTATTTGTGAAATGTCATATCCATCTAAGAAATCATCACCAACGATTAAGTAAATGTTTGAATCTTTGTTGTTAATTAGTTTTAAAGTATTCGCCTTATCAATGCCGCCATCATCATAAAACAGTTTTTCTGAGAAGTTTAGATAGTTTGAAGAGTAAATCTCAACGAATTCAGGTTTTAAAAATGAGATTTCATTGATGTATAATTCTTCTGAAGCATTAATTGCTTTTCCAAACAAAATTATTGTTAAAAAAACAATGATTATCTTTTTCATATTTCACTTAAAAATCTATTATTTAAGTAGTTTGATTTGAAAATTTGTCCCAAAAATTAAATTGTGGATAAAAAATAGGATTATTTTATCTCTTTTCTAATATTTGTTGAAAAATCTTTAGAGTTTGCGTTTGCTAAAGCTAAGTCATTAATTTTGTAATACTGTTTTGCATCATCAAAACTTAAACTAGTATTAATTAAACCAATATCATAAATTAATTTACCCGAATAACCAGGAAATAAGACATAATAAGAGTATTTTATCTTTCCTTTGGTAATGTTGTCTACATGGTCTAAAATATTTGTTGTGCATGTGTTTGTTAAAGTATTGTAATATTCAAGATTTTCTTTTAATTGATTTGTCCTATTTATCATATCTAGGAATAATAATTGTAAACTTTCTTTTGTGATTTTTACAGGATACAAGTAAACACTATCATTACGATAGTTTGTTCTTAATTTAATTAAATCTTTTTCATCGTCAATTACATATACTAATTCAAAATTTCTAAATAATCCTTTTAGTGGAGAGAATGATTCATTTTTTTCTTTCCGAATTTCAACTGAGATTGAAAGGTAAGTTTCATTTTCAAATTTAAAAGATAGGAATGTGTGTGCTAGACCTTCAAATGATGAAAATGGTTCTACAATGTAGTCCAGTCCTTCAAGTTTATCTATGTCATAAGTTTGATTATAATAAGAAGTAGTGTAGTCTTTAGTTGTTTTATATGTGAAATTTCTAATATTGTAAATCTGAATTAAATTGTCATTAATTTTTGCATAGGATAGAGTTTTTTGATCTTCAGACCAATCTCGATTATTTGAAGGAGTTTTTAGAGATAAAGAAATAATGCCAATTAAGAGTATTGTAATTAAGATTATAAAAAATATTTTCTTTTTTTTTTCATAAAAAGTCTAAAAAATAAGATTTTATAAGGTTTTTTAATTTCTTAAGAATTTTAATTCAAAGATTCAAGTAAGTATAATCCTTTGAATAAATTGTCTTCTTTAAATTTGTCTGCAAGAATTTGAATTCCAACTGAGACTTTATCTCCTTCATCTTCAATTTTATCTTTAGATACAACTCCTCCACAAATTCCAGCAAGATTGGCAGGAATTGTGAAAGCATCGTATGCGTACATGTCCTCAATAGATAGTTTTGTTTCAAATTTGTGAGGAAGCGTAGGAGTTACTGGAGTTATAATGAAATCTACTTCTTTGAATACTCTTTCAAATTCTTTTGCAATTATCTCTTTTACTTTTAGAGATTTTTTATAGTAAGCCCCATCATATTCTGACCTTGAGATCTCTTTTCCTCCCAAGATTCTCCTTAGAACTTCAGGACCACAAGTATCTTCAATTTTTTTACCAAATTTAATTCCATCAAATTTCCTTGTTCCAGAGTAAAATTCAGTGTATACAATTGGATAGTACGCTTGAATTGCTAAATCAATATTTTTAATATCAACTTCTATGATTTCATGGCCTAGTTTTTTTAAGGATTCAATTTTGTCATCAATTAAATCTTGAATTCCCTTATCTTTTACCAAATTCTTAAAGGTTTTAATCACTCCAATTTTATATTTGCTCTCAGATTTAGAGTTTACAAAGTCTTGAACGGGCAAATCTACTGTTGTTGAGTCGTTTTCACTAAAACCTGCAATTTCTTTTAGTACTAAAGCTGAACCATACACTTCTTTTGAAAATGGACCGATTTGATCTAAACTCATCGATAAATCTACTAAACCATATCTTGATACTCTACCATAACTTGGCTTTATTCCAATGATTCCGCAATGAGATGCTGGATTTCTAATACTTCCACCCGTATCTGAACCAAATGCAATGTCACACATATCAGCTGCAACTGCTGCAGCAGAACCTGAGGAAGAGCCACCAGGAATCCTGTTTGGAGAAGAAGGATTAATAGTATTACCAAAAGCTGAGTTCTCTCCAGAAGATCCTGATGCAAATTCATCATTATTGGTGATTCCTATAATAATTCCATCCGCGTTTAGGATTTTTTCGATGATTTCTGCATTAAAAGTGCCCTTATAGTTCTCAAGAGTCTTAGAAGCACAAGAAATAGTTAATCCTTTAACTGATATATTTGATTTTACTGCAAATGTTAAACCAAAAAGAGTTCCTAAATTACCTTTATTTTTTAATTTAGAGTCTAATTCTTCTGCTTTTTTCAATGCATCTTTATTAATTTCAAGAAAAATGTTGTATTTTTCATTATTTTTTTCAATGTTTGCTAAGAAATTGCTAACATTTTTGACACATGAAAGCTTTCCAGACCTTAAATCCTTTAATTTCTTACAAATATCTTCATTAAATACCATATGAATATAATTTCTAAATACTATATAAAGTTTATTCTTTTGTTTGTTTTTCAAATAATTTGAAATCATTAAATATATACATGTTTAGAGGACCAACGACAACTAAATAATAAACAAAAAAAACTAAAACAAACAAACGCGAACAAATATGTTTTATTTGGAGAAATAAAGGAAAAATAAGACTTAAAACTTTCAATAATCAATATAAATGACTAGAAATCAATAATTAACTTTAAAATTGTTAAAAAAGTTAGAAATAATCTCAAAAATAAGATTTAAAGACAATAAAACAAACAAATATGAAAAATTAGAAAAATATACTAATTAATAATATTTTTGAGTAAAAATAGAGCTTTAATCAATAAAAAGAGATATTAATGAACGCGTTTGTTTATTAGTAAACATATATGTTTAAATACAAATTGAAAACTAATTTAAATGTGAAAGAATTAATCAAATTATGGATAAATTTCTATATCAAATAGAAAAGAAAGAAACTGAAGAGAATATCGAATTAAATTTTTTTTATGTAAATGAACAAAAACAGACCATTTATGAAAAAAACACCCTAGAATACACAATTTATATGAAAAAGAACGATTTTGAAGCTCTTAACATCAAAAGCGATAAGATTATTCTAGCAAATGACCAATTAAAAAACAAAAATACAGACAAAGTGCTAAAAATTGAAGTTAAAGACAAAGAATTGTACGAATTTATACTTTCTGAGTCTAGAAACAACAAATATGAGACATATGAGCAAGATTTGATTACAGAACATCAATATCTAATAGAAAATGAAGTCAAAATCTCAAATTTAAGTAAGAAAACTAACATTTTAAAGTATCTGTGTTTAGACATTGAAACTATTAGGGAGGGCGAAGAAGACATAATCATTATGATTAGTACATATTCTCCAGATAATTCTAAATCAAATAAAGTTTTCGTGAATGCTCAAGAAATAGATGAAAAACACCTAAAATCCATTGAAAAGACCAAATTTGAAGGTTTTAAGGTAGAATTGTTAGAAAATGAAGCAGAAATTTTAGAGAAATTTAAAAATGAAGTTGTTGTTTTTGAACCTCAAGTTATGATAGGATGGAATGTTATAGATTTTGATTTTAGAGTAATTAAGGAGCGAATGAAGCTGTATTCAATAGATTTCAAATTTTCAAAATATGGCCAGGAGAGTAAATTAAAGATAAATAAAGACTTTTTTAAAGACAGTACAATGGTTTGTTCAGGAATTCTTGTTTGGGACGCCATACAAATTTTGAAGTCTAATTTTATTGCTTTTGAAGATTATAAGTTAGATACCGTTGCTAAAGAGGCTTTAAAGGATGAAAAGATTGATTTAAATGATGAAAATGCAGATAATGATGACGATGATGACAAATTAGAACAAATTAGAAAGCTTTTGAATTCGAACCCCATTAAGTTAATTGAATACAATTTTAAGGATTCTGTGCTTGTTTCTAAGATTGTTGAGAAATTAAAACTCTTTGATCTTATGACTCAAAGATCCATTATTACAAATACTCCTCTTCAAAAAGTAAAATCCCCCATTGCAACTTTAGACATTATGTACCTTAAAGAATTGCATAAAAAAGGATTTGTTGCGCCTTCAAATTTTAATTATACTACTTCTTCACCAATTGAGGGCGCCTATGTTGTTAGCCCTGTGCAAGGATTTTATGATGATGTGTATGTTTTAGATTTTAAATCGCTTTATCCTTCAATTATTATGACATTTAATATTGACCCTTTCACCTATGATGAAAATGGACAAATTGAAGCCCCTAATGGCGCTAAATTCATTAAAAATAAAGGAGTTTTGCCTGAATTGATATTAAGATTGTATAAAGAAAGAGATATTGCGAAAAAGGAAAAAGATGAGGTTAAGAGTTTTGCACTTAAGACCACTATGAATTCGTTTTATGGTGCTGTTGCTAGTCCTAAGTCTAGATTGTACAATAAAGATGTTGGTGAGGCAATTACATCTTTTGCAAGATTTATTATTAAAAAAGCTAAGAAATTTGTTGAGGATAGAGGAGACCAAGTTATTTATGGAGATACTGATTCGATTTTTGTTAAGTTATCTGGTAAACTGGGTTTACTTGATGAAAAGATTAGTACGGGAAGAGATTTAGAGAAAGATTTGAATGAATATTTTAAGAAATGGGTTGAAGAAGAGTTTGGACAAGAAAATTTTTTAAATATTGAATTTGAGAAATTTTATTCGAATTTTTTTATTGCATCAAAAAAGAGGTATGTGGGATTTGATGAATTTAAGAAAGATTACGATTATGTGGGAATTGAAGCAATTAGAGGTGATTGGACAAATCTTGCTAAAAAATTTCAAATTAGTTTAATTGATAAAATATTTTCAAAGGTTAGCAATGAAGATATTAAAAAATTTATTCTTGAAGAAGTTGATAAGCTTAAGAAAGGAGAGTATGATGAAGATTTAGTTTACAAAAAAAAGACTACTAAACCCCTGTATCAATATACAAAAATGACTCCACCTCATGTTAAAGCTGCAAGAGAGCTTCCTAAATTTAACAAGAGATTGGTAGAGTATATTATGACGAAAAATGGACCTAAACATATCAAATTGATTGATGAAAAAACTCAATATGATTATGAACATTATGTTGAGAAGCAGTTAAAAGGCGTTTCAGATGATTTATTAGAAAATTTAGATATAGATTTTGATGAAGTTGTAAAAAGCAAATCTCAGAAAAGCTTAAATAGGTTCTTTTGAAGGGAAAGATAATGAATTAGGCGTTTTTTCATATTTTAATATAGAATCTAAAACTTCATTGCCATAATCTAGAGAATATTTTTGCTTTAAATATCCTATTTCATTTTTCAAATGTTTTTTCTGAGGATATGTTAGTAAATTTTGTGTTCCTAAATAAGATAAAAAACCTACTGTAAGAGATGATAAAAACATAGACTCTTGAGATTGATTTTTTAAAAAACACATTGTCCCGAATAATGAGATTATACTAAAAGCTAAAGAAATAGGGATTGTAGGACCAATTAAATTGCAATATTTTTTTAAACACTCAAATTCTTCTTCTGCTTTGTATAGGGGTTGCAAGTAATCAATAAAGTTTTCAGTCATAGAAGAATTATTTGTACCAATCAGATCTGATTTATCACTTAATAAAATTTTATAATTAGAACTTGAGTGTTTAAATAATGACCAAGTTTGTTTGATATCAGGAATTTTAGAGATTTGTGAAAAATCAGAATTTATTATTTTTTGTTCTAAATTTTGTTTTGAAGTTTTTAATCTCATGAATACCATTAATAAAATCGTATTTTTTTAATTTAAATAAGTTTCTAGTCATTTAGTAAACCAAGTTTACCAAGATTACTTAAAATCTGAAATTACTAGAGTAGAATTACTAGAATTTAAAAACCAAACTTTGATTCTTTAATGTATGACTAAAGTAATTACTGTGAAAGTATCAAAAGGAGGAGTTGGAAAGACCACTATTTCTTCGAATTTAGCATATTTACTCTCAGAGAAAGGATTTAGAGTTTTACTTATTGATTTAGATTCTCAAGCTAATTTGACAAAGAGTTTTATTAAAGAAATTGATGAGGATAAATTTACCAGTTCTAATCTTTTAGGTGATGATGATTTTGATTTAAATTATGCTAAATACAGTATTAAAGATAATTTAGATATTATTGGGGCTGATTCTGGACTTTATGAGGTTTCAAGATATTTAGAGAGTATTAAAAATTACCATTTGAAGTTAAAAGAAAAATTTGAAGATAAAAATTTTAGTAATTATGATTATATTGTATTGGACTTATCTCCAGGAGTTTCTGATACTTTAACAGATATTTCTCTTGTGGCATCTGATCTTCTCATTTGTCCTACTCATTTTGATGTTGATTCTCTAACAGGACTTATCCACACTATTAATGATATATCAAGACTTGATGAACTTAAAATTTTAACTAAAGAACTTAATTATTTAATTGTTCCAAATAGATATGATTTGAGATTTAAAGTCGATAATCAAGCAATTATTGATATGTTGTATGAAAATATCGAAGAAGAGTTTATTGCAACACCAATTAGAGAGAATTCGCACATTAAAAAGGCAAGAATGAGAGGTATTACTGCAATTGAATATGAAAGTGCACCGGAGAAGAAATATGAACACAAAAAAGCCACAGAAGATTTTGAAGAACTTTTAGTTAAGGTTTCAAAATTGATTTGAGATTTTCAAGTTTACTGGTAAACCATTAAAAAAATTTATAAATAATTCTTATGAAATTAAATTATGAGTAATGAAATTATTAATCCATTTAAACAAGTTAAAAAGACAGATTGGTCAAAGAAGAGTAATGAGAGATTGAACAATTTAAAGACGAATAAAGTTGTTGAAAAAACTAAGTTTACTGGTAAACCTAGTTTAGGAAAATTAGAAAAACCTCTTGAAAAAGAAAAGATTCAAAGAATTGCTAAATCATTTAAAATCTATCCTGGAGATATTGGAAGAGATTTTGATAAGAGAATTAACAAAATGCAAGTTCATTTTGATGATTTAGATTTTGATAAAGATTATGTGGATTCAGGCAAGTATTTGATGTTTATTATGGCTTTTGCAGAAAAATATAAATTATACGAATTATACGAAGATATTAATGATAGGAGCGATTTAGATATTTCTAAGAGTAAATTGACTAAACATTTCAATTAAATTAAATATTTCTTTGTCAAATTTATTTGAGAAGAAATTTATATAGTTCAAAGGTTTTTTAAAATTATGAATGAAGAAAATAACATCCAAAAAGAAATTCTTAGAAAGTTTATGTACAATAAGAAACTTAAATATGGAGAAATATGGGACAAGAAAATGTGTTCTTCTTCAAATTTTGATTATCATTTAAAAAATTTAGTTGGAGAAGGTATTCTAAAAAAAGAAGAAGATTACTATGTTTTAACAACTAAAGGCTTTAATTTAGTGACTTCAATTGATGGTGTTGAGATTAAAACTAAAGGAAAACCTCTTGTTTGTAGTTTTGTTATAGGATATAAAGATGGTAGAGTTCTTTTAAATACAAGAAAAAAACAACCTTTTTTAGGTTATTTGAATATTCCTGGAGGAAAAGTAGAACTTGGAGTCTCAAAAATAAAACAAGCAGAGATTGAATTTTTGGAGGAGACAGGATTTTTAGCCAAAGATTTGAAATTAAAATGCGTTACAGAAAAAATCAGTCTTGAAGAAGATACTAATGAAGTTGCCCATCACATTATAGGATATTTTTATATTTGTAGGGAGTTTGAAGGTGAATTACTAAAAGATACAAGGGAAGGAGATAATTTTTGGATAGAAGTTGATAAAATTGTAGATTATAAAAGATTTGTTGATATTGATCCAATTATTAAGCATTCAATAGAAGGAGAAAGTATTAAACATTATGAAATTAATAGAATTCTAAGGAATGGAGAGATCATTAAAACCAATATTAAAGAATTGATTTGATTTATTTTAAGATTTTTTCATGAAATCCCTATATGATTTGTATTCTTCTACGGTATTAGATTTTTGAATAGAATTTATTTCTTCTAACATATCTTCTTTATTTACTTGTGGAACTAATTTTAAATACAGTGAATTAATGGTGTCTTCATCAAATATCCCTACATCCTCACATCTATAAGTAAATCTTCCTATCTCTTTTGAACTTTCATAATTACCTTTAATGTTGAATCTTTTAAGCCAATTAATTGTTTCTCTTGATAAATAGCCATTTCCAACTACATATACTGCTTTTTTTCCATTAAAAAAATTATCTTTGTCAATGTCATAGATGTATAACAAATAATTCGTAAATTCATCAATTAATTCTTCATATTTTAAGTTTAATTTGTATTCAAAATAATCCTTATCTTGTTTTTCTATATAATCTTTGAAGGTTTCTACAAATTTTATGTCAATTTCTAAGATTTTACCACAATATATGTCTTTCTTCTTTGAATACTTACCCCTATCTTTAGTTGCAGTACCATCTCCTAATTTAGAAGGTTTTCGTTTTAGAGTTCGCTTATCTCTTACATACTCAGATTCCCTAATGTATAGGTATCCTCTGCTTTGTTTAAAATTGGTAAATTTCTCTCTAAACATTTTATAAAAAATAATATGATTTATCCTTTATATATTTTTGTCCTCCTGAATATAAAAACTAGAAAAATAAGATATTTAATGGTTTTAAGCTACATCTAAAACCTTTTTAAGTATTAATGAATTAATGATTGAGAATACAATATAAGTTCCTAACCAACCAAACATAGTAAATCCTAAAAAATTGAAAAATTCACCAAATGGTCCATAATATTGTCTTAATATACCGATTAAGAATAGCATTGGAAGCATTGTTATGATCATTATTTTTGGGTTCATTGTGTGTTTCATATTTTCCAAATTTTTTTTCATCATTGCTTGTTGGATTTTTTGAGCCTTCTTTGGATCTTTTATCATAAGTTCTCTGTGTTCTTTACGCAAATCTTTCATTTCTACTTTTAGAGCTCTAATCTTTGTTTGATCTGACATATATTTGTTAACTAGTGTAATAAATGAAGAAGTCAATAGAGTTATTAGGTAAATATCCAAAATTGGCGAAGAAGTCACAGGTAGAGTTGAACCAAATAATTCGGGTATTTTTTGAATTGTTTGATTTATAGTCTCATTAATTGTTTCATTCATATATTTTTTAATAAAGACATATTTATAAATCTTATTTACACAATTTGTAGGTGATTTTTTAAATTAGAAAATATAATTATAGTTTATGAGATATACTAGACAAAATAAAATTGATTTTTTGCCAGATAATTTTAATGAAATAATTAAAGATAAAAAAATCGTAATTGTTGGTTGTGGTGGTATAGGCTCCCCACTAGCAGTACTTTTAGTAAAAGGGGGATTTTTGAATTTAACTTTAATTGATAATGATAAAATTGAAGAAATAAATATACAAAGACAAATTTATAATGATATAGATATTGAAGAGTTTAAAGTTGAATGTTTAAAAAAATACCTTATTTTAGCAAACCCTTATTCAAATATTACAATTTATAACGAATATTTAAATGGTCTAAATATATCTAAGATGTGTAATGGGTCCGATTTAATTATTGATGCGAGCGATAATTTTGAAACAAGGAGAATCATTAATAATTTTTGTGAAAAAAATTCTAAAGATTGGATTTACAATGGCGCAATTAAAACTGAGATTATTAGTTGTATTTTTAAAGGAAAAGATAAAAAATTTGAAAAAGTTTTTCCAAATAGTGTAGAAGATAAAAAATGCGCAGAATTTGGAATTTTAGGTTCTACTACATTTGCATCTGCTTCTTTAGCATATAATCATGTTTTAAAATATTTCTTATATGAAGAAAATAATAAATTAATTAAAATTGATTTGTGGAAAAATAAGATTTATGAAATTAAATATTAAAAAAATTAATGCTCTTTAATAATTAAATCAAGATTGTTTTCTTTTGCTTCTTTTTCTAAATTTTCTCTAAATTTATCATACAATATGTTTGCAGACTTCATATCATCATGTGTAATTACAATTTCATATTTTCCTGCCGCAGTATAAGTAATTTGGAATTTTTCATAATTTAGTGGTTCTAAAGAATTTGTTATAGATTTTTTAATTAATTCTACTCCATTAATCATTTTTGAAGATAAAACAAACTTTTCTTTAAATATTACTTCTTCAGGTTTAATTCTATCATTAATAATTTTTATGAAGCTTTCTTTTTCAACATCTTTTAATTCGTTAAATATTGAAACTTTAGTATTATCAAGCATTACTTCGTATAAAGCTTCAAATACTGTACCATAGGTATCAAAAATTACTGCATAAGTTCTTTCAAATAAATCTTCTTTAGTAGTATTTGTTTCTTTTGCAACATCTACATAAATTCTCTCAGAATATTCTTCTTTTTTAATTTCTTCTAATTTCTTTTTCATTACAGGTAAAGGAACTCTTCTTAGAGATACATCAATCCTTCTTCCTTTTGCATCTATCCTTAAAACTTTACATATTATAGTTTTATTTTCAACTACATACTCCCTTAAATTTCTAATTCTTCCAGGCGCGATTTCAGATATTGTTAGAACTCCTTCTTTTTCATATTCAATTAAATCTACAAATGTTGTATTTCCATAAATTTTTTTAACATTACATAGAACAATTTCATTAGGTTCTGGATATCCATCTTTTGTGTATAACATATATAATAGTAATTAATTCTTTTTTAAAAAGGTTTGGAGTTATAAATATTTATAAAATTAAGATTTTTATTGGTGTTTATTCATAATTTATATTTTTC
>JAQICV010000063.1 GCA_027858315.1 Candidatus Woesearchaeota archaeon | reverse complement strand
GTTGCTGCAGTTGCTGCGGGTGTTTTAATTCAGACTGCAAGTTCTCTACAATCTAAATCTTTAGATGTAGGAAGACAGTCACAAGAAAAGATTACAACTGATATTGAAGTTGTTCAAGTTTACGCTTCAGATACTTCCGATGGAATTATTGATGGTGTAGGTGTTGATACAGTTACTCTAGTTGTGAGATTAGGTTCTGGTTCAGTTCCAATTAAATTAGCAGATCTATTGATTAAAGTAGATACTATGGCTGGTTCTCAAACTGTTGCTGTTGATATTGGAGGAGCTCCTTCTGAAGCTGAGTATCAAACAACTTATATTTCTAATAGTGGTGTTGCTGCAACTGCAGGTTACTTATCTACTGGAGATTTAGCAGAGATTGCATTTACAAATACTAATGATGTGAATGAAGGTGAGACTGCAACTATTAGATTATTAACTAAAAATGGTGCTGTTAAACCTGTTGATTTAACAACTCCAAGTGCAATGACACAAACAACAACTTACTTATTCCCTTAAATTTTTTTAAAGGAATATTTTATTTTCTGATAAATTCTCATTATTTACTTTCTAAAGGCAACAGATGAATTTTATTTTTGAGAGGTTACAAATTTGTATAAAACTTTTTTATTACATTATATATTACAAAGGATTAATTTAATCCCTTATTATTAATAAAATGATATTAACAAATAAAAAAGGTGCACAAGGAATTGGTACTTTGATTATCTTTATTGCGATGATTTTAGTTGCTGCTGTTGCTGCAGGAGTTTTAATTCAGACTGCAAGTTCTCTACAATCTAAAGCTTTAGATGTAGGAAGACAGTCACAAGAAAAGATTACAACTGACATTGAAGTTGTTCAAGTTTACGCTGGTGGAACTGGTGACGGAATTATTTCTGCAGCAGATCCAATTACTATGGTTGTAAGATTAGGTTCTGGTTCAGTTCCAATCAAATTAGCTGATTTGTTAATTAAGATGGATACTACTGCTGGTTCTCAAACAGTAGATGTTATAGCTATTGATGGTGCAGGAGCTGCTACAAATTCAGCATATAATGTATCTTATATCTCAAATAGTGGTGTTGCTGCTTCAGCTAATTATATCTCAACTGGAGATTTAGCTGAGATTTCATTCTTGAAGGATGCAAATCCAATTGGTGAAGGTGAGACTGCAACTATTAGACTATTAACTAAAAATGGTGCTGTTAAACCTGTTGATTTAACAACTCCAAGTGCAATGACACAAACAACAACTTACTTATTCCCTTAAATTTTTTTAAAGGAATATTTTATTTTCTGACAAATTCTCATTATTTACTTTCTAAAGGCAACAGATGAATTTTATTTTTGAGAGGTTACAAATTTGTATAAACTTTTTTATTACATTATATCTTACAAAGGATTAATTTAATCCCTTATTATTAATAAAAATGGTATTAAAAAATAAAAAAGGTGCACAAGGAATTGGTACTTTGATTATCTTTATCGCGATGATTTTAGTTGCTGCAGTTGCTGCAGGAGTACTAATTCAAACTGCAAGTTCTCTACAATCTAAATCTTTAGATGTAGGGAGACAATCACAAGAAAAGATTACAACTGATATTGAGGTTGTTCAAGTTTACGCTTCAGATACTTCTGATGGAATTATTGATGGAACTGCAGTAGATACAATTACTATGGTTGTAAGATTAGGTTCAGGTTCAGTTCCAATTAAATTAGATGATTTAATTATCAAAATGGATACTACTGCTGGTTCTCAAACAACTGAGTATTTGGCTGGTGGTCCAATTTCAGATACTGAATATGATATTACTTATATTTCAAATGGTGGTGTTGCTGGTACTGCGGGTTATTTATCTACTGGAGATTTAGGTGAAGTTGCATTTCTAAACCTAAATGATGTAAATGAAGGTGAAACTGCTACGATTAGATTATTAACTAAGAATGGTGCTGTTAAACCTGTTGATTTAACAACTCCTAGTGCAATGACGCAAACAACAACTTACTTATTCCCTTAAAATTTTGGGAATATTTATTTTGATTTTATATTTTATTTTGATTTTTTTTATGTTAGTTTAATTTTACTATGTTGTGTAGGTATTCTTATCGATATTCTATAGTTACAAATCATTTTTTTACTTTTAAATAACGATAAAACTATTTATTATAATATTATACTTATATATATAAAAATGGATTTAAAAAATTTAGTTAAGAATTTGCATGAGGGTGAATCTACCTCTGGGTTAAAGGAGAACAAAAATATTTTGTGGTTTGAAGAGTTAGGAATTGATGATATTCCTTATGTTGGAGGTAAGAATGCATCACTTGGTGAGATGTATGTTTCTTTATCTAAATTAGGTGTTAAAGTTCCTTATGGTTTTGCAGTTACTGCTAATGCTTACAATCTTTTTGTAGATGGAAGTGGTGTTAAGGATAAAGTTAGAGTACTTTTATCTGATTTAAACACTAAAGATTTAATAAATCTTCAAGAGAGAGGGAGAAAAGTTAGGGCAGCAATTATGGATGCCGAATTTCCTGAAATTTTAAAAATTCAAATTATTAAGGCTTATAGAGCTATGGAAGAAAAGTATGGGAAACATATTGATGTTGCAGTTAGGTCTTCTGCTACTGCGGAGGATTTACCTGATGCATCTTTTGCAGGACAGCAAGAAACTTATTTGAATGTTCATTCTGATGAGCAATTGTTACATTCTTGTAAAAAATGTTTTGCTTCATTGTTTACTGATAGAGCAATTTCTTATAGAGTAGATAAGGATTTTGATCATTTTAATATTGCACTTAGTATTGGTGTTCAAAAAATGGTGAGATCAGATTTATCTTGTTCAGGAGTTATGTTTTCAATTGATACTGAGAGTGGTTTTGATAAAGTAGCATTTATTACTGGTGCTTATGGTTTAGGTGAGAATGTTGTTCAAGGTGCTGTTAATCCTGATGAGTATATTGTTTTTAAGCCAACTCTAGAAGAAGGTTATAGACCAATTATTTCTAAGACTGTTGGAGAGAAACATCTTAGAATGGTTTATGATACAAGTGGTTCTAAATTAACTAAAAATATTCCTGTTTCTAAAGAGATGCAAGAAAAATTTGTTCTGAAAGATGATGAAGTTTTAATGCTTGCTAAATGGGCAATTATTATTGAAGATCATTATTCTGCAAAGAAGGGTCATTATCAACCTATGGATATGGAATGGGCTAAAGATGGTCAAACTGGTGAATTATTTATTGTTCAAGCAAGACCTGAAACTGTTCAATCTAGGAAAGATAGAACTAAAGTTGAAACTTATGAGATGGTTGAGACTGGAAAAATTTTAGTTCAAGGTGTAAGTGTTGGGTCAAAGATTGGACATGGACAAGTAAAGATTATTCATGATATTCATGAGGCTAATAATTTTGAGAAAGGTGATATTTTAGTTACTGATATGACTGATCCTGATTGGGAGCCAATTATGAAGAAAGCTAGTGCAATTATTACTAATAGAGGTGGAAGAACTTGTCATGCGGCAATTATTTCAAGAGAAATGGGAGTTCCTGCTGTTGTTGGTTGTAGTAATGCAACTACTGCTTTGAAAGTTAATTCGAAAGTTACTGTTTCATGTGCTGGAGGAGAAGTAGGATATATTTTTGAAGGATTTTTGAAATATAAAATTACTGAGTTTAAGGTTGATAATGTTCCTGAAACAAAAACTAAAATTATGCTTAATTTAGGTAATCCTCATTTAGCTTTTTCACAAAGTTTCTTACCTAATGATGGTGTTGGTTTAGCAAGAGAAGAATTCATTATTAATTCTGGAATTCAAATTCATCCAAATGCTTTACTTGACTATGCAAATTTGAAGAAGAATCCTAAAGCTTTAGAAGATGTTAAAAAGATTGAAGCTCTTACTAAGGGATATGATGATAAAGTTCAATACTATGTAGATAAATTAGCTGAAGGAGTTGCAACTATTGCTGCTGCTTTTTATCCTAAAAAGGTTATTATTAGACTTTCAGATTTTAAATCTAATGAGTATGCAAATTTAATTGGTGGTAGATTTTATGAGCCTGTTGAAGATAATCCTATGATTGGATTTAGAGGTGCTTCAAGGTATTATTCTCCTGCTTTTAAAGAGGCTTTTAAATTAGAAATTGTTGCTATGAAGAAAGTTAGAGAAGAGTTTGGTTTAAAGAATATTAGACTTATGATTCCATTTTGTAGGACAGTAACTGAAGCTAAGAAGGTTTTACAGGTAATTAAAGAAGGTGGTCTTGAGAGAGGTAAAGATGGTTTAGAGATTTACTTGATGTGTGAGATTCCTTCTAATGTTATCTTAGCAGATCAATTTTTAGATTTAGTTGATGGTTATTCATTAGGAACTAACGATTTAACTCAATTAACTCTTGGATTAGATAGAGATTCAGAATTAGTATCTCATGTTTATGATGAGAGAGATCAATCTGTGAAGGATTTAGTTGCAGCAGTAATTAACAAATGTAATGAGAGAGGAAAGTACATTGGAATTTGTGGACAAGCACCTTCAGATTATCCAGAATTTGCTGAATTTGTTGTTGAGGCAGGAATTCAAACTATGTCTTTGAATCCGGATACTGTTGTTAAAACAAAATTAGCTATTGCTGAATTAGAGCATAAATTAGCAAAAAAACCTGGTAAATTTAATGCTGGTTTTCAAATTAAGTCTTCTCATAAAACTGCTCCAGTAAAGAAGAAAGCTGTTGCTAAAAAGGTTGCACCTAATAAAGTTGTTGCTAAAAAAAAAGTAACTAAAGTTTCTAAATCTAAAAAAAAATAATTTTTTAATAAATTATTAATCTAGTTTTAATAAGTGAAAATAAGAAATGAAGATTATTTTTTATATAATTTCTTTTTTTGTTTGTACATTTTCTCATCTGCTTTTTTTAGAAATTCACTTATGTTAATAGTTTCTTTATAATTATGTGTAGCAATACCATAACAAAATCCCATATTGTATGGTTTAATTTTTCTTTTGTTATAATTATTAACTTTCGTTGTAATTCTTCTAATTATGTCTTCAACTTGTTTTTCAGTGTTTTTATTATCGAATATTATCAAAAATTCATCACCTCCAATTCTTATTATATACTCTGTATTTCTTAGAGTTTTTTTGATTATTTTATTTATTTGTATTATATATTCATCACCTTCATGATGTCCGTATTTATCATTTACAATTTTTAGTTTGTTAATATCTATGAATGCAATAATAAGATTCTTTTTATGTCTTTTTGTTTTATTTAATTCTTTTTCTAATATTTCAAGACCTGTTTTTCTATTAAGTGTTTTTGTTAGACAGTCAGTGCTTGAAAGGTATTTTAATTTTTTATTTGTTTCTTTTAATTCTTTATTTTTAAGTGAAATAATTGTAATTAAAATTCCAATAAATCCACCAATAATGAATGGTAAAAAGAAATATCTAAAAGAAATTATAATTTCTTTATTATTGGATATATCTATAAATCTGATAAATGAAAGTAATAAAATTCCTCCTAAAATTGCACTAAGTATGCATAGAATTACTTTTTTTGTAATCATTTTATATAGATTTAAGAATATTAAAATATATAAATGTTTGTTTTGATAGTTTATAGTAATTTTTGATTTTTTCTATAGATTTATACAGTAAAAATGGTTTTTCAATCATTTTTGGCGTATTATTTATTCTGGTTTCAATAAAGGATATATCTGGTTTCATACATAGAATAATATCCATAAAGGATTTAGGTAATTAAAAATGAAAAAAAGTTTAATGATAATGGTATTACTGATGTTTGGACTTGTTGCAAGTGTTTTTGCATATCAAGGTAATTCTGATGTTCAAAGTCCATACTATAGTGATGAGAGACATGAAGATATGACTGATGCATTTGATGCTTTAGATTATTCTAGTTGGTATGATTTAATGACTCAAGATGGTAGAACTCCTGGAGTTTTAAGAACTGTGAATGAAGATAATTTTGAAGTTTTTGCTGAGATGGGAGAAGCTAGACTTGCAGGTGATTTAACTAGAGCCGATGATTTAAAATCTGAACTTGGTTTAGGGCAAGGACAAATGAAGAGAGGTTCTAGTTCTAAAGGTTCATCTCAAAAAGGAATTGGGAATTCAGGAAATTGTATGTATAATTAAGTTTATATACATTTAATTTTATATATATAATATGGTTGGTGATTATTATGGTCTTGGTGGCCATATGGGTTTTATGGGTTATGGTATTTTTATACAGATTTTATTGTTTGTAGCATTTTTACTTATTATGTTTTGGGTTGTGAAATCTGGAAATATTTCTAATGATACTGCCGATGAGATTTTAAAGAAAAGGTTTGTTAAAGGAGAAATTACGAAGAAAGAGTATAATGATTTGAAAAAGGAGATTTCTAAGTAAAAATGTTTAGAAAACAAATTGAAGTTCCACTTAGTAGATTGATTATAGGTTTTGGACTTATATTTTTTTTAGGAGTTTTATTTGCGATTATTAATGGTTATTATACTGAGGAGAGTGGGGATCCATTACCTTTTATTGTTTATGTTATTTCAATTGTTTCTTTATTTATTGGTGTTGTGATTATTTTACTTTTTCAAACAAAAATTAGTAAAGTTCAACTTAATTCTATTTTGAAATTGCTTGAAAAAGATGAAGCGGAAGTAGTTAGAACTTTGATTGAACATAATTATAGGTTGGAACAGAATCATCTAGTAGCATATACTGGTTATAATAAAGTTAGAATTTCTAGGATTTTAAAAAAACTAGAACAAAGAGGAGTTATTGAGAAGCGAAATCTGGGAAATACGAATCTTTTAATCTTGAATTTAAAATAAAAATCTGAGTTGTCTCTACTTTCAAATTACTAAATCTATTTAAATATTATTTTGATGAATGGTTTTTATGAAAAGTAATTATAAATTTTCAACTTTGTTAAGTAAAAGAAAAGAAATTAGCTATATTTTTTTAGGTGTAGGACTGTTATTATTCGTTTTGAATATTACTTCTTTAATAGGATATGTTAATACATTGGAGTACCCATTTATGTTGTTTAATATTTCGATTTTTGGTTCAATGTTATTAGTTGTATTCGCAGTTTATGAGATTTTAGAGAGAAGGGATTAATTTTTAATCCCCCACCAATAATAATAAACTTATTTTAACTAGATTGATTATATTTTTTTAATGTCTGAGCACAATTATTTTGATAAACACTTTGATTATGGTAGTTTCTTACCTTTGTTCTTATTTATTTTAGGTATTTATACTTTGTATTTGTTTTTAATAGAGGACTTTGCTTCAGGAGTTATGGTGATGGTTATTTCTTTTGCAGTTTATGTTTTAAATAATATTTTAATTAATTTTTATGGATTTACTACTGTATTTAATGAGTATTTAGAGGATATTGCGGTTTATTTAGTTTTTGGTCTTACAACTATTGTTTTTGGTCTTTTGTTTTATCAAGGAGATTTACTTGTTCTTGTAGTTTTATTTTTTTATGCGATTAGCTTAGTTTTGAATCTTGCAAGAAATTGGATTTTGAAACTTAAAAATTCTATGGGATGGCCAATTTCACTTAACGGTATTTTCTTCCCAATTGTTTTTTATATTTATAGATTTTATTTAGGTAATCCTGGTGATTCTATCTTTTTGATTTTTTATATTGCTGTCACTTTGATGGCAATTTCTCATCATAATTTTCTAGGATATAAGGAAGATACTAAAGAGAAGATTAAAGTTGTAGATGTTTTGCCTTCTAGAAATAAAAAATCTAAAGATAAAGTAGATGAATTAGGTAAAATTTGGAATAAGAAAAAAGTTATTTAAATTCGACCTTTTTTGCTTCAATTTTAGTTTTTCCAAACATTAGTTGAATTAGAACTTTTGGGATTGTAATTGAGCCATCTTTATTTTGATAGTTTTCTATTATTGCAACCATTGCTCTTGATGTTGCAAGAGCAGTATTGTTTAATGAGTGTGGTGTGTATTGTTTTTTACCATCAAATACTTTTATATTTGCTCTTCTTGATTGAGCTTCAGTTAGATTTGAACATGAAGCTACTTCAAAATATTCATCTTTTCTTGGAGAATATACTTCAATATCTTCAGATTTGTATTTTAAATCTGAAAGATCTCCACTACAACATTCAAGAGTTCTTATTGGAAGTTCTAGAGCTTTGAAAATTTCAATTGTGTTATTTAAGATTTCCTCATATAATTTTTCTGAGTCTTCAGGTTCACAAATTATTACTTGTTCTACTTTATTGAATTGGTGAGTTCTAAATAATCCTTTTTCATCTATTCCATGAGAACCAATTTCTTGCCTAAATGACATTGAATATCCAAAAATTTTAATTGGTAAGTCTTTTTTTTCTAGAGTTTTATCTTTAAACATTGCAACTAAGGGATGCTCAGCTGTAGCTATAAGGTATTGGTCTTTTCCATCTATTTTGTATGCGTGTTCTTCAAAGTCAGAGAAAGGCATAACTGAATGAACAGCATTCTCATTTAGTATCAGAGGAGGTTCTATATAGGTATAACCTTTTTTGTGCATGAATTCTATTGTGAACCTAATAAGTGCTTGATTTAGTAGTCCTAAGTCGCCTTTAAGATAGTAAAATCCGTTTCCTGCGACCTTTGATGATGTTTCAAAGTCTGCAATGTCTAAATTTTCACAAACTTCAATATGAGATTTTACTTCGAAGTCTTTTTTTGTAGGTTTTCCGAAGAGTTCTCCTACTACATTTTCTTTATCATTTTTTCCTAGTGGGACGCTATCTGCGATGATATTTGGTATTTCAAATTGTAGAAGTGAGATTCTTTCTTTTATTTCAGATAGTTCTTTGTCTTTATCTGTTAATTGTTTTGGAATTTCTTTTGCTTGTTTGAAAAATTCAGTTGCATCTTCACCTTTCTTTTTTGCTTCAGAAATTCCTTTACTTACTTTATTTCTTTGAGCTCTTAGATTTTCTACATCTTTTAGAAGCTTTAGATAAGTTTCATCAAGTGTTAAAAGTTCATCTAGTATTTTTTCTTTTTCATGTCTGAATTTTTTTTTAATGTTATTTCTTACTAATTCAGGGTTTTCTCTAATAAATTTCAGGTCGAGCATATAATTTATAAGAAAGGAATACTTTTTAAATATTTTGTTATGATTACTTAGAGTTTTTTGAAAAATATTTATAAATCAACAAGTAAATTAATTATTATGGTCCTGTAGCATAATCTGGATTAGTGCTTTAGGTTTCGGCCCTAATTATCCGGGTTCAAATCCCGGCAGGATCTTTTCTTCGAATAATGAATGGTTCCATTCTTGAATTAGCTTTAATATTTTTGAATAATAATACTTTATAAATCATTGATTTATATTATTTATATAATGGAACTTTTGTTAAAGAAATATTTTGGTTACGATAAGTTTAGGCCTATGCAATTAGATATTATTAACAATGTTCTTCAAAAAAGAGATTCACTAGTTCTTATGCCAACGGGAGGAGGTAAATCTTTATGTTATCAAATTCCAGCACTTAAGTTTGATGGACTTACAATAGTTATTTCTCCACTTATTTCTTTGATGAAAGATCAAGTTGATGCTCTAAAAGCTAATGGAGTTGATGCAGAGTATATTAATTCTACTTTATCTGTAGATGAGACTAAAGATATTATTACGAGAATTGAAAAAAAAGAAATTAAAATATTATACATTACACCCGAGCGATTGGCATTGAAAAGTTTTAGAGCATTTCTCTCTAATATTACAGTTACTCTAATTGCAATTGATGAGGCTCATTGTATCTGTGAGTGGGGCCATGATTTTCGAAAAGATTATTTAGGTCTAAAATTTCTAAAAGATTATTTTGTAGGGGTGCCAATTATTGCTTTGACTGCTACTGCTACTTCAAAAGTGAAAGATGAGATTTTAAAGCAACTAAATTTAGATAATCCTGAAGTATTTGTTTCTAGTTTTAATAGAGATAATCTTAATTTAACTGTTGCATCTAAAACTAATTCTTTTGCTAAAATCTTATGTTTAGTTGAAAAAAATAGAAATGATTCTATAATTATTTATTGCCATTCCAGGCAAGATACAGAGATTATGGCAAAAGGATTAAACAAGTATGGGTTCAGGGCACTTGAATATCATGCAGGTCTTTCTACTCGAATAAGGGAGCGTAATCAAGAATTATTTATTAATAATAAAGTAAATATCATAATTGCAACAATAGCATTTGGTATGGGAATAGATAAATCTAATGTTAGGGTCATCATTCATGATACTTTTTCTAAATCTATTGAAAACTATTATCAAGAAATTGGAAGGGCCGGTCGTGATGGTCTTAATAGTCAATGTATTTTATTTTACTCTCAAGATGATATAAAAAAACATGAGTTTTTTATTGATTTGTTGCCTAACAGTACTTTAAGAAAATCAAATAATGCCAAATTAAATCAGATGGTTTCATATTGTGAAACTAAGTCTTGTAGAAGAAAGTATCTCTTAGAATATTTTGGTGAATCATTCTTGAAAGATAATTGTGGTAAATGTGATATTTGTCTAAAACTTATAGAATTAAATTAATATTGTAAAGACCTATCCGCTATAATAATTATCTATATTTCTAAATAATAATAATACTTTATAAAGTGTATAATTTTTATATTTTTAGAATACTAAAAATGGAGTTATTATTAAAGAAATATTTTGGATATGAAGAATTTAGATCGTTACAATTAGAAGTTATAACTAATGTTTTAGAAAAAAAAGACACACTAGTTTTAATGCCAACAGGTGGAGGGAAATCACTTTGTTATCAAATCCCTGCACTTAAGTTTGAAGGACTGACAATTGTTATTTCACCTTTAATCTCTCTAATGAAAGATCAAGTTGATGCTCTAAAGGTAAATGGAGTTAGTGCTGAGTATATTAATTCTACTTTGACTCCAAAGGTGATTGAGGATATTAAAACAAGAATTGAGAGAAGAGAAGTCAAGATTTTATATATTGCGCCAGAAAGATTATCTTCAGATGAGTTTAAATCATTTCTTCTAGGTGTTGAGATTAGTTTGATTGCAATTGATGAAGCGCATTGTATTTCTGAATGGGGTCATGATTTTCGTAAGGATTATCGAAATTTGAAGTTTTTGAAGAAGATTTTTGTTGGAGTTCCAATTATTGCTTTGACTGCAACAGCTACACAGAAAGTTAAAGAAGATATTTTAAAACAACTTGATTTGGATAATCCTAAAGTTTTTGTGTCTAGTTTTGATAGAGATAATCTTAATTTAATTGTTATGAAGAAGAAAGATACTTTTGATAAAATCTTAGATTTGGTAGATAAGCATAAGAATGAATCTGTGATTATTTATTGTTTTTCTCGAAAAGATACTGAGAGTCTAACTAAGAAGTTAAATGGTTATGGAATGAAGGCACTTGCTTATCATGCAGGTCTTTCTAGTAAAATTAGAAAACAGAATCAAGAATTATTTATTAAAGATAAGGTTGATATTATGGTTGCAACAATTGCTTTTGGAATGGGAATAGATAAACCGGATGTTAGGCTTGTTATTCATCATACATATTCTAAATCTGTTGAAGGTTATTATCAAGAAATAGGGAGGGCAGGTAGGGATGGTTTGCCTAGTGATTGTGTTATGTTTTATTCTAGAGGTGATAGTATGAAGCATGAGTTTTTTGTCAATATGATTGAGGATATTTCTTTGAAGAGAGGAGCTCTTGAAAAATTGAGTGAGATGATGTTTTATTGTGAAAGGAAATCTTGTAGGAGGAAATATCTTTTAGAGTATTTTGGAGAAGAGTTTCCTAAGCATAATTGTAATGGGTGTGATGTTTGTTTAGAACTTCCAGGTGTTGAAGAAATTACTAGTAGTAGAAGTTTTATTAATAAGAAAGTTTCTTATGATTGCATTTTATTTGAAGAATTAAGGGATTTTAGGAAAAAAGTTGCTGAAGATAGAGGTCTTGCGCCTTCTGTTGTTTTTGGAGATGTTGCTTTGAGAGAGATGGCGACTACTTTTCCAAGATCTGAAGAAGATTTTATGAAAGTTAATGGAGTGGGACAGCAAAAATTAAATGATTTTGGTGAAGATTTTTTGATTCTTATTAATGATTATGTCATGCAAAATGAGGTTCTTGAAAGAATAAGTGCAACAAATGTTGAGAGTGATGATGAAGTAGTTAGAAGATTTAGTAAGACAAAGAAAGTTAGAAAAACTAAGAGGGGTGGGAAGGCTAAGAAAAAAGCAACTTCTGATAGTCCTTTGTTTGAGAAGCTTAAGGTATTGAGGAAGAACATCGCAGATAAGAGAAATGTTCCAGCTTTTATGATTTTTTCAGATACTTCGTTAGTTGAAATGACTAAAAAATCTCCTAAGAGTGATAAAGAGTTTTTAGATGTTAAAGGTGTTGGGCCTAAGAAGTTGAATGATTTTGGAGGAGAGTTTTTGATGACTATTAATTCTCATGTGAATTTGAAATAGAAATGTTGATTAATTTTCTCAATCATGTGTTATATTTCATCATTTAATTTCATAACTAAAATAACTTTATAATATGTATTCTGTTTAGCTTTGTATTATGGATTATGAAGAATTAAATATGCAAAGATATGCTACGAAGAAATTTGATGGTAAGAAGGTGTCAAAAGAGGTTGTAGATAAGATTAAAGAGATTGTTAGGTTTAGTCCTTCTTCTTTTAATTTTCAACCTTGGAAGATTAAGGTTATTGATGATAATGATATGTTTGTGGAGTTGGAGAAGGCTTCATTATTTAATAAACAAATATCTAATTGTTCTCATTTGTTTGTTTTTTGTGTTCCTAAAGATTTAGAGGAGAAAAAATCCAAATTATTAGAATTAATGGGGGAAAATGGAATGCCTCAGGAAACTTTAGATTTTTATGATAATTTACTTGTGAAGTGGTTTGAAAATTATAGTGAACAAGATAAAATTAATTTTGCTACAAATCAAGCGTACATTGCTCTTGAAAATTTAATGATGGCAGCTAAATCTTTTGGTGTTGATTCATGTCCTATAGAAGGATTTGAGAAAGATAAATATCAAAAATATTTAGAGATTCCTGAAGAATATGTACCTGTTGTTATTTGTCCTATTGGTTATGGTGCAGATGAAAAAAAATCTAAACTCAGATTTGATTCTGAAGAGATTTATTTTCAATAAATATCTTAATAAATCTTATAAAATTAATTTAATCTATTTCAAATTTTCGGGCAAATTTTTTAATTTTTTCTGTTTCTAAGTTTAATATGTTTTTTTTTGTTTTCATTAGGTTGGAGATTATTATTTTTTCAATCATAGTTAATTTGTTATATATTATTTCACCTTTGAATTTTTCAGATATAATTGCTTTGTCTCTTAATTCTTTAGGATAAGATTCTTCAAATTCTTTTTGGAATTCATCTTCTAAAAGTCCACAAATATATAGTCCTATTTTTTTAGTTAATAGTTCTTTTAAATTTATTTTAATAAATTTTTTTAGTTTTCTATCTATTGTTCCAGCATATATTGAACCACCAATTAGTATTTTATCATATTTTGAAATTTCGATATTGTTATTTTCTCTTATATTTATCATTTCTGAATTAAGCGTTTGAGATAAGATTTTTGAGATTTTTTCACAACTTCCATGTTTACTAGAATAAATGATTATTGTTTTCATATAATTTTTTAAAAATTGATGTTTATAACTTTTACTTTTTTTAAATTAGTTTTATAAATGTTATATTGTTATTATTTGTATGAAAGTTATACATGGTACTGTGATACTTAAGTTGATTAAAGAAGAAAATATCTCTTCTTTGGATGAATTGAAGTCTAAAATTAAAGAGATATATGGAGATGTTTTATTTACTAATTGTTTTAAAAAAGATAATACTTTTAATGAGATTATGGAGTTTTTTGTTTCTAATGGGAAAATTTTTGTGAAAAATGATAAAGTTGGTCTGGATTTGAGTGGATGTTCTTGCTCAATTTGATTATAGAATACCTTATAGTACTAACAAAGATTTAATAAGGTTATAAATCCTAATTTTCTAATGAGCATTAGCTATATTTTTGATAAATACAATCAGTTTATAGTAATT
>JAQICV010000062.1 GCA_027858315.1 Candidatus Woesearchaeota archaeon | reverse complement strand
TTGTTTGGTATATATAAATAACTACAAGAAACATAATTTTGAACATTGTTATCTGTATTAAATTCATATATAGGTGCTTCTCATTTTTGAAACTCTATTTTATCTTTTTTAAATAATATTCTAAGTATATCATTTCTTTTTCATATATACTTCAATACTGCTGTTATATCATAGTGTCAAAGGATTTTTTCTATTTCTCATTTTTTCAAAACACTATCAAAAGACATTCATTCCAATAAAACACTTACTCTATAATCTCAGAAATCTGTTTGATTAATAATTTTACATAGTCTTCATTGATTTTCTATATAACATCATTCACTCAAACTCTTATCCATATAAGGTTCTATTAATTCAATAATAGCTTTTCTTATCTCTTCCATTTTTTCTTTTAGTTATTTATTATTTAATTAAACTCCCCTTGTGTTTATTTATTTATGTTAGAATGATTTTTAATATAGTCATCTAAATCTTCCCAATATATAAACATTCTTCAATAATGGTTTGTTACCCATAATCAATCTCATTTTGTAGATGGATTTACTTTTGTAAAATATTTCTTAGCTTTTTCAAATTCTTCTTTATATGCTATTTTAATTTCTTTTATTTTATTTCTACTTACTAAATTCTTATAATTTATATATTCATAATGTATTTTAATTTCTTCTTCAGAATATCATTTCTCTTTAAATATTTTTTTATAATCTCTTCTTTGCTCCATCTTTAGTTAGGTTTTAGTATGTGGTTATTTAGTTACTATAGATATTCTTCCTCAGTATTCATATTTTAACTTTCAATTATTCCTCCAAAATTTAATTCATCAGTAAATATCTTCAAAATCCCAGTTTAACATAAAATATTTAGTATCTTGTACATCTAAAAACATAGAACCACAATCGTATTTATCTATAATTTTAACTTCATCTCATATCTTACCTATATAATAAGCTAGTTTATATCAATCTGATTTTTCAGATGTAGGAACTATATAAATAGAATCATATTCTAAATTATTATAATCTCCCCATCTATCTAATTTTTCTATATCTTTCTTTTTAATTACATTTTTCATAATCGTTTTATTAAATATTAAATTGTTTACCTAATATAGCTAATTATATTTAGTGTAATACTTATCTATAATACCTTGAAATATATAAGCTGACATCTCTCTAGTTTTTCAGTGAGTAGATAGCCAAGCACTATTTTCAGTCATAATAGCATCTATACATTCTTTAGGTACTTTTTGCTCTTTTAACATATCATCTTTCCATTTGTTAGTATAATCTACCTTAGTAACCTCATAATCATCTCTGTACCTTTCTTGATTTAGGAAAGTAGAAACTTGTAATGGTGGTTTTAATGTAAATGATTCTAAATGTCTTTTGTATTGGTCTAATTTATCAAGCATATCTTTATGAGGAAACTTTTTAATAGCCTCGTGATATTTCTTAATAAGTGTTTTTGTGTAACTTCATTTAGTATTAATAGTTCTATATAAGGTTATAAACTCTAGCCACTCAGGACTTTCTTTGTCTATTGTAATATTTCTAGTTTGTTTAATAGCTCTCTGAAAATACATTACTCATTCATGTATTGTTGTTAAACTCCATCATTCCTTTCATAGTTTAGGTAATGCAGAATTGTTTAAGCGGATTAGTTTATATTCATACATTTTTTTCTTTTTCAAATAGATAAATTTGTCTTATTCTTGATACTGATAAAGAGTATATTTTTGCGATATCTTCAAATTTACTTCATTCTTCTCTCATTATATATATCTCGTTTCTTTTATTAGCTTGTTGTTGTTTTCATAATTTAATTCATTTTTTATATTCATTATCTAATTGTTTTAATCTTTCTTTGAAAAAATCAATTTTATGTTGTATATTATTCTTAGCTACTATATATAATTCTTTTTTCATAATCTTAAATTTAATAAATAAAAAAAGGTAAAGACATCTACGACAATGTTTTTACCCTCAGTTCAAATAATAAATACTTGTTGTCGTAGTTACAAGGATTTATGTACATAGTATACTTATATTTTATATAATTGCAAGTTTATTTTTAAAATACTTGTTGTTGTATCTCTGTATATCTATCATCAGTATAACTAATAATAACATTATCATCATTTTCAATAACTATATGTTGTTTAATTCATTTATCATCTCTTATTGTAATTGTTCTGTTTGTTATCATTATTTTAAGTTATTAATTAAAATAAGCAGTTTTGTATCTTACTTAGGATTATGGAATTAAGTTTGAGGTATTACCTCTTGTAGTTTTGGCAATATAATATGGTGGAATAAAATTCCATAAAATAGTAGACTAATTCCTGCTACTACATAAGAAGCCAAAAACACAAAATTTATAACCTATTCATAGCGAATTTTGGCATTTTATGTCTTTTACTTGAAGTCCAAGAGTTTTATAGTCTTTGCTTTGACTAAAATAGGAAACTATATATTTGAGTGATTTTTTATATAATCTTCTAAATCTTCCCAATATACAAACATTCTTCAAAAATGGTTTGTTACCCATAATCAATCTCATATCAGAGACGGATTCACTTTTTTAAAATATTTCTTAGCTCTTTCAATTTCTTCTATATATTCTTCTTTTATTTTAGTTAATCTTTCTTTATTATTATCATTTTTCCTTTTAATATACTCATAATGATTATTTATTTCTTCTTCAGTATGTCATCTTTCTTTAAATATTTTTTTATAATCTCTTCTTTCTTTCATAAGTTAATTAGTTAATAAATAAACTAAAGTATATATTGCTTTTCAGTTCAGATTTTTATATCTTAAGTTCTGAAAATCTTTGTCTTAATGTTTTTGCATTTAATTTTACTTTAACTCAATCTTCAAAATGTATTTTCTCGTGGCAAATTAAACAAACTACAGCTAAATCTTTATTTCTTTATTTTCATACTCTTGCATAAGTATGATGATGTAGTCTTAGATTTTTGCTTTCAAATCATATTTTACAACATTCACACGAATAATTAGCTTTTATAAAAAAATATTTCCTTTTCGTATACCGTTCTTTACTTGTTATATATTTTCTATAATCTGTTTTAGGCTTTCTATTTCTTGGTTTTCTTACTTTCCTTTCTACTCTTGGTGTTTTAGCTTTTCAACTATAGTGCCTATGGAATGAAGTTAAAGAAGACCATTTAGAATTACTTATTTTAATACTACAGTTTTTCTTTTTCCTTTTAGCTGTATTTATAAATATTTTGTAATAATAATTAAATTCAGATTGATTCTTCCATGTTTCTTTTGGTAAAAACCAATCTAATATATTCATAGTTATTTATTATTAATTACAATTATTACAAGCTTGATTTTCTCAACAATTACATTTATTTCATATTTTAATATCATTATATAATTGTCCAAATACTCTAGCTATTGATTTTGATACATAAGCCTTTTTAGGATTAGGTCATACTCTTTGTATTAATATATATGCTTTATATGGTTCTTCTAATCAAGCCTCTCATAATCAAATATCATAAAATATTCCTTTACTTGCTATATATTCTAGTTTCTTTTGTAACGATACTCTTTCTTTTAATATCATATTATTTAGTTATAAGTTAAGATAATTCCATTATAAGACTATTTTAAATAAAAGTAAATAAAAAAGACTAAATTATTTTCTAGCCTTTATTTGTCTTAAATATTCTCTGAAAAAATATTCTTGATAATAACATTGTAATTCTTCCTCTATTTCTATTCATTTATATCATAATATATAATTAACTGAATGCAATAACTCATGAACTATAGTTGGTAAATCTTTTTTATCTTTAATAAATATATAAGAAATTCAATCTATATTATTTGATTGTCATAATAATCATTCTTTATTTTCAAATTCTATTCATATCTCATCACAGTATTTAGAATAAGTATAATTAATATAAATATATATAGTTCATTTTAAAGTATTATCTCTTAATTTAATTCTTTTCATAATATAGTATTTAATAAATATAGGCCAGCTTTGAAAAATAGTGAAGTTATCTCTCCCTACTACAAAACTTATATGAGTTGTATTGTTAGCTTAAAAGAGGGAGAAAATAAATTTTATTAGGCAGTGCTTTTTCATTTTTTGTTTGCATCTATAAGAATTTTAATAATAGCTCATTCTTATCCCTGCTTCTGTTTAGATTAATTATAATAGTTATTTGCTATATTTGAATACGAGAAGTTATTATATTCAAAACTATTATTGCTTTATACTGGCAGGTGTTCATTTTACTAAACCAGTGTTCTAGTTTTCAAGGACTTACCACTCAATAGAATACATCTTTTGGATAAGTTACCCCACAATCCTCTTAAAATTGCTTGCTGTGTATACATACGACATTATTTGTTCAGCTTAGTCTGTATGCTTTAATGTAATATAACAAAAAAGATATATTCTTCTCACAGATATATCTTAGTTGCAAATTACACCCTTTTCAGGAAAATTGCTTATAGTGAGAAGAATGTAATTTAAGTTAACATAGTTATTATATATTTTTATATCATTGTGTCAAATAAAAACTAAGACTTTTTTCAAAAAACTATTTTATTGAATTTAAAGCAAGAAAAAAACAGCGATTAAAGATAATACTAGCCTATCTAATTCCTGTTTAATGACTTATTAGTATATATCACAGACCTTACGGCTTGGGTATAATTTAACTGGTTTTTCAAATATATATGTTGTAAGTGAGTTTAGTATAGTTAGTTTTTATTTTAAAGCAAGAAAAAACACTCTATTTAAGAGTGCTTATAATAAATTAGCTTCTGCATTTCTTCTTTTAACCAAACCACCTAACTTAACTCAATTGGCTTTTACATATTGTTTAAAGTCTCCATATACATCATTTATATGTTTTTTGTTTTCAATTACAACAATTAGATATATTGCTTCAAAAAAATCAAAGTTCTCTAGTTATATCAGAAATAGAATACCATTTTTTTATTAATTTTAAATTTTTATCATACTGAAAAACTGTTTTAGAATTAATATTATTTTTTCAAAATTTTCATTTAGTTGGATGATTTTTATAACAACAATGATTTTTTGTTATTTTGTTTAATCAATTATTCCAAGAATGTTGTTGATTTTCACTAGCCGTGCACCATCATAAATTCTCTACTCTATTATCTATTTTTATTCAGTTTATATGATTTACTTGTGGTTTATTTTCAGGATTAGGAATAAATGTTTGTGCAACTAATCTATGTATTGTATAAGTATTAGTTATTCAATTTTTTGATATATTTATTTGAAGATATCATCAATTTTGTTTTTTATGCTTTAATATTCTATCCTGTATTTTATAACTAGCGTGTTGATTATATACAAGTCTTCATAAACTTTTTATTCTTCATAATGTGCTTGATTGATATTTTCATTCATATCATTTTATATCTTTAAATATTTCCATATTTGTTTAGTTATAACAAAAAAAACTATCAAGGGATATATGTTCGCTAAAACAACCTTTAATAGCTTTTTTCGTTTCATATATAATTAAGTTTTAGCTATATAATTATAGCTTTTTTATTATATAAATCAAATTTTTATAAAAATAAAAGTAATTTTTCAGCAGTCCTCCTTTTTTTTAATCATCATAATATGATTTTTTCTCTTATTCAGTATTTATTTACTTTATATATTCAATTATATTTATATATATTGTTTCATAATGCTGTATAAAATCAATTTTCTAATAACCGTAATTGGGCATTTGTTAAACTTCAAAGATTATAAACAAAACTAACAACTGCTTTTTGAATATTTAAGTCATAATCAAATAAATTATATTTTTCTCTTATGGCTTGTATTCTTATTCTAGCTCTATCTTTTGCTTGTTGTAAACTTATTACTTCTCATTTATAACTAGGCGTACCATATCCTATACTATATTGTCTTCAGTCATCATAAGCAGTTAAACTTAATCATTCAAAATCATCTATAAAATCTAATATTATCTCGTTTATTTCTTTAGCACTTACAATGTTTCTTTGCATTCTTAAATCAAAACTCTTTTCATTAAAAACTGGTTTTTCTCAATATAGATATTCAAGACTTATATTACTTCTATATGCCCAAGTTTCTATATGTACATGATGATTGGTGCTCATTCAACTAAGAGTAGTATATCAAAAAGTTTGTCAAGGATATATTAATGTTCAAACATCTCTAGTATTTTGAATATGTGCATAAACAAATCTTAAATCAGAATTTTTTAAAATAACATAATTTCATAATCTTTGGTCATATCAAACTTTTTCTATTAAATATACATTTCTATAAGTTGGTGCTTTTACTTCAAAACTAACTCATCTTATACAAGCTATATCATAAGCGTACATACTTCAACCACCCTTTTTAATATGTGAGTCTTCATTCTGAGTTATTCTACAGCTATTTAGGTTCATATCACTAAGAATTTGCTCGTAGGAAGCATTTGCTTCATCAGGACTATTATATATAGCTAAAGCATAAACTAAAGCTGTTATAAGTAATATAGTCATTATTCTATGAATAGTATTTTTAAACTTTCTAGCTTTTATTCTTGAAGCTCTATTATATTGGTTTTCTAGTTCTCCATTATTAAATTTTACTTCTATAGTTTCTGTTTTCATAATATTATATTAAAAATTAAATGTAAGATAATTGCTTATCTGAAATAAGTTTATCATATTAAATATTGTTCTGTCAAATAATTGACTACTTCTTATTAAAATATCTTCTAATTATGTAACTTCTAGCTAGACTTATAACTGTGAAGTATAGTCATATAGCTAAATTCTCACTAAATGTAACATCTATATTAAATATAGGGAATATTAGTAATTGTGAGAATAAAGCAGTTATATATCATATAGTTACATTAGTTAAGCTTTCTATTAGGCTTTGTTTTTTAGTTTGCATGGTTTAGCTTTTAAAGTTTCTTTTGCTTCCTCTTCTTTTAAAAATTTATATAATTCCTCAAAATTTTTAGGATACATAAGCATTAAATGTATTAAAGTGTCTTTTTTATTCATATTATAATCATTTAAATGCTTCTCATAAAAAGTGGGCATATTCTTTTTTATTAGTTCTAAAGATTATTTCTTCTCAGTTACTGACTATTATTACTTTGTCAGGATTATATTTTATTGGCATAAGTTTTAATTAAATTTTAAAGTTTAAAAATGTTTCTAGTTTTTCTCAGTTATATAAATGATTATATATATATTGTTTATTTCTTCATGATAAGAATACTAACTCTTCCATAGTATAAAAAGCTCTTTTATATTCATATTGCTTTAATACTCTACTTGTTTTTCTTATTTTAGTATGAAAAAACTGATTATGTTCTTTATCTAATTTTCTTCATAACTTATTAAGTATTTCAGATTGCCAGTTATTAATATATCTTATATCAGTAAAATCTAAATCATATTCTGTTAATGGTCTTTTCTCTCTTAAAATGGTTCAATCAATTTGGTATCAATCTTTTCAAAATCAAAAGAAATCTTTTATTACTATCATATTATTTAAAATTAGCTGTTACAGTTTCTACATAATTTCATGTAGTATTATTATGTAGAATTACTTTATTTCATTCTCTAGTCATAGCTTTAAGATTACTTTTTAATATATATTCTCATAACTGGGTAATATTATTAAAGGATTTATTTCATTTCATAGTCTTTTAGTTTAAGATATAATTTATCATATTTAGATTTAATATTATTATAAGTCTTAGCAATATATTGTTTACTTACTCATAAATCTTTTCATATTACAGGAAAAGTGTTTTTAATTTTTATTTGTGTTCTATTAAAAATTAATTGTTCTCTCTCTGTAAAATATTTATTTAAAATGTCTTGTTCTTTCATATAAAATAAGTTAAAAAATAAATAAGACACAAGTATTATAACTTATATCTTATTTTATTGCAAAACATATTGACTATTTTAGCTTGACAGAAAACTATATTTAATGTTTAATTAATATCTCCACTTTGTTCAAATTGTACATATCCGATAAGATAGTCACTTCAGTTATATTCTTCTTCCATAATTATTTTCTTTCTTTAATTAATTTAATTAATTCTTTTTCTCTACTTTCTACGAATTTTAAATAAGCATTATATTTAAAGTCTAGAGCTTCATCCCACACTTTACCTTTTGGAAGTTCTTTATTATTATCAATATAAACTTTTCAATAAGCAAAAGTTTCAGCTCAATCTTCCCAATGTAATGTTTTAGCATAATTACTAACTTTATCAGGAATAAACTTAAATAAATCTTCTATATATTTGTTTTGTTCATCACTAAATGCTAAATGTTGGAAAAAATGGAAACTTTCATGAATAATAACCTTTAGTAAATACTCTTGTCAATTAGTAAAAGTATTATCAGATATAAATATTTCATCTTTCTTAGATTTAGGAGCATATCATTTTATACTAGCATATCACATTAATCAAGCACTATCTGTTTTTTTAACTACTACTGGGATTCAATATATACTAGATGGATAAGTTAAATCTTTATATGTAATAAGTTTACCAAATTTACTCATAGTTTCTTCTTTAATAATATAAGGTTTTCAATTATCTTGAAAATGAGGCAAATCTATTCCCCATAAATCATATCCCCAATCAATTCAGTATTTATTTGCTATTCTAGCTATCAAGTCCCATTGTTCAATATTATTAGGATATAAACTATCTCATTTAAAGGCAATATCTATAGCTATTCAGTCTTGATGATTAGAATATTTTACCCAAGTTACTTTTGATTCTTTTAAATATGGTTCACTTCTTCATTGTGCATATAAGTAATCTTGTCTTTCTTTAGTTCTAATCCCCTCTGTAATAAATATAATATCTCAAACTTCTTTTAAAAAAAGCTCTACTTTTAGTTTAAAGTTTGGAGCAAGTTTATTTATGTCTCTATTAGTCATAATTATTTAGGTTAAACTTTTATAGTCATTCTTTATTTTAAAATAGTTGCTAAAATTGCTCAAATTAATATAGCTCATACAAGACCTATAAACCACCAAATACCTTTTTCTATTTTAGCCATTCTTTGTGAAGTATTATCTATTTTCATAGAGTTAGCTTGATGTTCGGCTTTAGTCGCAAAAGTTTTATCTAAACCATTGATAAGAGTTTTAATTTCTGAAAAACCCTCTTTTTGAGTAGTTTCTATTCTATCAATAGTTTTATTCATAGTTGAATGTTGTTGTTTAAAAACAGCTATATCTGTTAAAATTGAGTCTAGCATAATATAAAGTAAGTAATATTTAGGAGATTTATTATAGTTTATCATTTTTTAAGCCATTGTAAAGATTATTTTCAACTTTTATAATGTGAGTTTCAAAAATACTTTACCGCTAAATATCATAAATAAGGTTTCTTACTATTTTCTCAATAAAATACTAGATTTTCTTCTTGCATTCAGTGTAAAAATATTAAGTCCCAAAATTGTTTATTTGGTAAGAAATGATAATCATCAATCCATTCTCAATACTTTTCAAGTTCTTTAAATCTTAAACTAAGATTATTTCTATCTTCTATATATATAAATGTATCTCTTAAAGAATATCACTCATCATGAATACAACTTATTAAGAACTTTTCTTTTGGTATAATACATTGTACAAAACAAGGAGTTGAAGCTAGGTCTGTTATATCTCATTTATGAATAATCATATATTCATTTTGATGAAAGTAACTAATCCAGTATTTCATATCCCTTTTATATTTCCAATTACTAGCTCATATATATTTAAGTAGTAATTCTCTATTTTTTACACAGTCTGAGTATTTAAGCATAGTTCTTTCATATAGGAGATATTTTTATTCTTGCATATATTGAAATTAAAGGCATAAATTCTTTTTAA
>JAQICV010000061.1 GCA_027858315.1 Candidatus Woesearchaeota archaeon | reverse complement strand
GATGAAGCCCTTAATTAGTCTAATTGCACATATAAAAATCATTTAATCTAAAAAAGATCAATTTCTCAAAAGAATAAAACAAAACTTTATATAAATTCACATTCCAATAAACTCTATGTTAGAAGAAATACTTTTCGATTCAGAAAAAGAAAATAATTTTTTAAAAATCTCATTTATCACAATAATTATAACTATAACTCTAGGAATGCTAAATTATTTTTTAGGACAAATTTCATTTTTATTAGTTTCATTAGTCTCATTAGCATTATCTTATCCATTAATTTCTTATATAAAAAAAATAGACCGAGACACAATCGATGAATTTCAAAATAAAAAAAATATTTTCAAAAGATACAACAAAGAATTAGTTGTATTTTGGTCAATATTTATTGGCGCAATTATAGGATTCTACATCCTAAATTCAACTGGTCTAACAAATGATTTCACATATGAAGAATCATTCATATCAAGTACATCAGGAATGATAACCCAAACTACTTTAGACTTCATAACAATATTTACTAATAATTTGAAAGTTGCACTCTTCACATTCATAATAAGTTTCATAGTATTTTCAGGACTAATTTTTGTACTAGTATGGAACGCATCAATAGTTGCATACTATTTATTCACATTTAGCTCATACAAACAAGCATTATTTACAGGACTAACAATCCTTGCACATGGTTTATTAGAAATAGGAGGATATATATTCATTGGCCTTGCAGGAGGAATCTTAGCTCATAGACTAAACCTTGCATACAAAAGTAAAAACTACACACTAAAAAATAAAGACTCTTCAAAAGATATAAAAAAGGATAGGCGTAACACATTCAAAAAAATTGTAAACAAAAGATTATTTTTAGACTTATCATATCTAATAATAATTGGAATAACATTTATATTCATTGCAGCAACTCTTGAAGTTTTATAATAATAAACCACAATTTAACCTCTTTTTCTCATAATTAACCTTATAAATTATAGATTCCATAGTTACACCCATGAAAATTAAAAGGGCTATAGGAATTAGTATTTTGACATACATAGTGTCATTTATAATAGGTACAATTATTGCAATCCTTTTTGATATTGACTTAAACATACGAACAGTTATTCCAATTAGAATTTGGGTACTGGCAATGTTAATATCTATAATATTAGTAATAATATTCTCACTTTGGTATTTCAAAAAAAAATCTACAACTCCATCTACAAAAGAAGGATTCAAACTTGGTTTGACAATTATAATTGTTGGAATAATATTAGATTTGACAATAATAAACATATATATATTTAATGGATCTTCAGCAAACATTGCATCATATTATTCAGACCCATTATTATTAGTTTCAATTTTAATAATAATAGTAACAGCAACAATTACTGGATGGCTTAAAGATTATGGTAAAATAACTGCTTAAAGGATTGAATTTAATATTTTTAATTTTATTTTTAATTTTATTTTTAATATTAATTAGAAAACTTTATATCTTAACAATTCAAGTTTAATAATATAATGGTAAATATAACCAAAGAACAAATAGCTAATCTAACTAGATATAGTAATTTTAGAATGAATGAGTCAATGATTCCAATTATCTTTGAGTATTTATTAGAAAATTCTTTAGATTATGCAAAAGAAGGAAGCTATGAACCTATTCATTTACTCTACAAGAATAATGATTTAGAATCTTTTAAATCAGCTTTGGACGAAGAAATAATATTTTTAAAAAAAATAAAAAAAGATATGATAGTCTCTGGTGATAATTTTTCTAAAGAATTCAAAGTCTATGACTTACTTGAGAGCATTTTTGAAAAAATAAAAAAATTTGTAATGTAATGCAAAAAACAATCTAGTTTATAAATTAAAATCAAATCTTATTTCTAGAATAAAACATATTAAAAAATGAGCGAAAGAAACAACAGAAGTTACAATAAAGATAACAACAATAGTTCAGAGAGAACAAGTAGTTCTAATAGGGAAGAAAGCTCAAATAGAGGGAATGATTCTAACAGAGGAAGCAGACCTAGTTCAGGAAATAGTCCTAATAGAGAAAACACTTTCAGAAGAGGTAGTTCTCCTAGACCAAGTACTCCAAATAGAGAAGGAAGTTCCAACTCAAGCAGACCAAGTACAGGAGGCGGATACAACAGAGAAGGCGGTTCAAATACAGGAAAAAGACCTAATCAAGACTACAGAGGAGGAAGTTTCAATAGAAGTACAAGACCTCAAAGATCCAATTCAGGTGACAGAGAAATGACAGAAAGAAAAGAATCCTTTAAAGTTAAATGTGCGGATTGTGAAATTGAATGTGATGTACCTTTCAAACCAACTCAAGGAAGACCAGTTTATTGTAGAGATTGTTTCAGAAAACACAAACCTCAAAATTAATTTTAAATTTTTAGAAATAAATATTTATGAAACTCTTTTTAGAAATTTTCCAGTCAAAGCATCATAAATTGCCCATTGACTTAAAGGTGAATTGCTATCTTCAATACAGTATACTTCGCCTTTTATCTTAAAACCTAACTCTTTATAGTCTTCTCCAACTGATAAAGTCATCCTAAACTCTACCTTAGGCTTTAATATGCCTGTTCTAGGCAAGCTAAAATAAAGAATATCTCTTTCCCTCTCATCATTATCTCTCATTCTTGCAGATGAGTTCTGTTCTTTTTTAACTGCAGTTAATACATATTTTTTAATTTCAAAATTTTCAAAATCCATTATAATTTATTTGAATAAAAAGAATATATAAATCTTTCTAATATAAATTCTTCTTTTATCAATAAACCTCAAGTTTTAAAAATACTTACCCCTAATCTTTATTAGATGAAAATAATTAGAACAGTAAGTTTAATTCCATTAAACATAGAAAAAACTCAAATTTGTTTAGTTAAAAAAGTATCAAATGATAAAAATAAAGGAAAATGGTCTTTTCCTGGTGAATTAGTTAAACCTGAAGAAAGTAACAATCAAGCAATCATTAGAATTATTAAAGCTCAAATGAAATGCACTGTATCCAACTTCAAAGAATTCAAAAAAACTGAAAGTAGAGTGAAAATTGCAGTAATCAAATCTCAGTATTTAACTGGTAATATTCAAGGAGAGATAAAACTAGATTCAAGAAAATATAGTGAATTTAAATGGTTTGATTTAAATCAAGAACTATTATCTCTAGAATACGCATTTGATGAAAATAAAATCGTAATTAATTTATTAAAAGAATTTAAAAAATAAAAAATTATTATTTTTTCTTAAGAATTAAATAGGCCATACCAACGAATAGTAAAACAACAAATATCAATAATAAATATAGAACTCCATTATTACTCTCCAGATATCTACCATCATCATCATCACAAGCATCACCTATTTTATCATCATCACTATCCATTTGATTCCTATTTGAAATCTCAATACAATTATCTTCGAAATTTAAAACTCTATCTGAATCAAAATCTTCACAAGCATCACCAATATCATTAAAATTGATATCCTTTTGATCTTCATTTGAAACAATCAAACAATTATCATCTTCATTCAATTTAGAATCATTATCAAAATCATTATTGTATAAAGTATTTTTATTAGTATCAATTTCTATCTCAAAATCTACAGGAATATATTGAGCACTCGCATACCTCTTATTATAATCAACACCATATTTTCCAAAATAAAAATTGTAAGTATTAGAGCATTGTTCTTTATTGAAAAAATAAAGCATTGACTTTACCTCTTTCACATTTTGATTATAAAATTTAATCTCATTAATTTTAACCAATTCATCAAATTTCAATTCTATCTCCACATTATTACTCAAGTAATCTTTATCTAAATAAATTTCTGTTAAGAAAGCATTCTTAGTAATTATTATAGGAATAATATTACCATCAATTTTAACTGTTAAATCTTCAAGTTGAGAATCTTTAGCATAAACAGTAATTTTATTTAATTTTTTAACATCAGGATTTAAGAAATCCAGTACAATTGAATCCTTATCTTGAATTACAAGATCTGAATTAGTATTTCCATCATATATTAATTCAACATCTTGAATTTGAAAATCATCAATAGTTTTAACATACCAATTACTCAATAATTCATAATATTCTTGATTAACACTTGGAAGAATGAAATACTCTTCAGCATCCATATACGATTTAGGAGTATATTTTAAATCATTTTGAATAAGATTGTACTCCTCAGGTAATTCGACTGCCAAATAGCCTCTATATTCCTCACAATTAGGAGTTATCTTTATTACATATTCGTATTCTTCAAATAATACAGTTCCTGCTGAAAAAACTGGATTCAATAAAAAAATTAAAAACACAATAAAAATAAAAAATTTAATTACTTTTTTCATTTTTCATAAAATAGCTACCAATTAATAATAAAATACCAAATACAATAAATCCAATTATTCTAAATGCTCCTTCTAAAAATAATAAATCAACAAATGCAATCTTAAGAACAGTTATTCCTAAAAGCACCATAAATAATATTTTTGCTTCTTTTATTTTATCAAACTTAATAATACCAATTAAAGTATAAACTAACCACATCACTGAAAGTACAATATTATAAAAAGCTTCAGAGTCTATAAAAAACATCATATACTTTGAAACTGATAACAATATTAAAAATATCGAAATTGCCAATAATCCACTATTAATTCTCTTATTAATATCTTGTTTAATCAAAAATAAAAATCCAGGAATTATTGCTAACAATACAAATAGGAATAAAGTTGCATGTAATAATCCTTCATCAAATCTTAAAACGAATAAATACCAAATAGCAATTAAAGCTAAGAATATATTAGATACAATATTATAAAACTCTGACTCTTCTACAAATTTAGACATATATGCGAAAAATATCCATTGAATTAAAAACAACACCATGAAAAAATCTTCATTAATAGTATTCAATACTAAAAATATTCCAAGATTCAAAGTAATCACAGCTCCAGATAAAATTGAATACAGCGTTGGCATATAAACTTTAGAACTTAATTTAATCTTTAGTACTAATATTTCAACTAAGTATAAAAATGCAACTAAAAGAATTACAAAACCAAATTCTATCATTCCAATATTATAAAATTTCTTCAATAAAGTGTATAACATAGGAGCAAAGAACAATAAATTCACATTAAAGATTATTGAATCTAGTGCATTTATTTCCTCTTTCTTTAATACAGAATATACTAAAGGCATTATATTATTTATTAAGAATACAGATATCAAAAAGAATAAAGCAAATCCAATTGACTCTAATCTATATATACTAAATGAAGAGACAATATATACCCACAAAATAATAAAAGATGTAAATCTTAAATCTACCCAATTATATCTAGATGATAAAACTAAAAGAGAAACATTTAATAATAAAACATACATAATCATAAAAATTATTTCAGAATGAGTATTAGTAATAATTGGAATCAAATAACCTCCAATTAAAGAGTAATAAGCAATTATTTTAGAATTAAACTTAATACTCAAAGCTATTGCAACTGCAGTAAATAATAGTAAAACAATAAATCCTATAATCTCAGGTATAACTTTATATACTATAACTCCTACAAAAATTGACAAAAACTCTATAAAAAATGAACCTCCAAATACAATCAAAGACCATTCTCTATTTCTCTCTTCCAAACTAAATGCTAATACAAATAATATTAAACCTAAAATAACACCAATCATAACTTGAGCAGTAGGACCAATCCAATCCTTAGCAACTGCATAAAAGAAAAATGATATGCATCCAATAATAATTCCTAAAATTCCAATAAAAGAGATTACTTGATTAAAACTAAAATTAGGTAAATTAGATTTATATTGTTTCGGTTTTTCTAATATAACTTCATTCTCATGTGCTGAGGGTTGAGCCTCAACTTGAGTATTTTCTAAAGGTTCAATATTTAAATTTTTTTCAATATTTTGAATCCTCTTTTCTTGATTTTCTAGAATTTCTAGAACTCTATTCATCTTATCCACAAAAACCTACAACAAAAAGTATTTATATATTTTTGTTTAAAAATAAAGCAGTTATTTAATTAAGAATTAAGAATATTTTACAAATATTTTATCTTGTAAGAATTTCTTTGTTACAAAAGCGTACTGTTTAAACTCTAAATTCATTTCTTTCAAATCTAAACCTCCAATACTAATTCTATGTAAATTGGTTACTTCATAATCTAATAGTTCAAACATTCTTCTAATCTGTCTCTTTCTACCTTCATAAATTCTAGCAATATATTTATTTGGACCAATTCTTCTAATTTGAAGTGGTTTTAATCTATACTCATCAAGCATAACTCCTTCTTCTAATTTCTTTTGATCTTCAATTCTAAGCTCTTTCTCAGTTTGTACAATATACTCCTTAGCAATATCTTGTGAAGGATGAATAATACTTTGCGCAAAATGTCCATCATTAGTTAAAATCAAAAGTCCTGAAGTATCCATATCCAATCTTCCAACTGAGAATAAATTATCTTTCTTATCCTTTTCATCTAAAAAATCATATATAGTCTCTCTTCCAAACTCATCAGCATTAGTTGTAACATAACCTGAACTCTTATTCATAACAATATATACTAAATCATCCAAATCAAAGGAGATAACTTCATCATTAACTTCAATCTTATCAGTCTTCAAACATTGATCACCAATTGAGATTACTTCACCATTAACCTTAACTTTTCCTTCTTTAATTAAATCCTCAGCATTTCTTCTAGAACAAAGTCCTGATAATGCAATAAATTTTTGTACTCTGATTTTTTCTTCCATTCTTAGAAATATTAATGCATGTTAGATTATAAATGTAGTTAAAATAAATAATCAAAATACTAATTATTAATATGAACAATCTAATAGTATTCTTTCCATATTATTATTTTTAAGTTTTTTTCTTGTTTCTTCAAGTATTAGTTTATGTACAATAGGGTTTCTAAGTTCCACATTTTGAGAACCTATTTTAACAATTTTTCCTTTTAAATTACCATCATATTGAATTTTACTATGCAATAATTCCCAAGTAGTAATCTCATCTTGAGTGTCTTTTGTCATTAAATCTATAGCTTTAAGGTATGAATATTTTGAGTTTGGATTGACTAAATATAAAGAATGTCTACCTAAATTACATTGTTCAGGAGAGATTTTACAATATGATTTAAATGGTAAAAACCTTCTTCCTCTAGTTGGTAATCCTAAGCAAAGTTCATAATTTTGTTTCTTCATGTATTTAGTTAGTTCAGGAAGTTGTTTAATATCCACTTCAATATCAATATCATGGTGATTTCGATATAGTGACCCATAATTTAAAGCAGTCCCTAATCCACCAACTAATTGCCAAGGTATTTGTGACATATTTAATATATTAGCCAATAATTCAACCTCAGAAAGTATATTTTTGAAGTCATGTTTTGGTTTTCTGCCAACAATTATCTTGTCAATTTGAAACATTATACAATTGATAAATTATATTTTCATTATAAATCCTGGGGTAAATTGTAAAAAATATTATATTGTAATTGAAGATACAAGTTAATTATCTAAACAAATAATTTTTTTAGATCACTTGGGATATAATTCTCCAATTTATATATCTTTATTTCATTAATATCTTCAATACAAATATTAGCTCCAATATTTACACTTAAAATATTTTCATTATTATTTACATCAAGTATTAAATCTATCATAATATTTTCCTTATCAAAAATAATTAGATGTTTTTTAAATGTTATATTTGAAAATAAAATTTTACAATCAGGATTGTCCTCTAATTTGAAGTGTAAATCATAGGGTTTCATAACCCTTGAATGAAATTTTTCAGCTAAAATTTTCTCTTCGGTAATACATTCAAGAACTTCAATATCATCCTTTAACTCTATTATTTTTTCTAAAATATTTTTAATTAAAATTATTTTTTGATTTTTACCAAATCTTTGTATATCTCTTGTAAAATCCATATCTGTTCCAATATATTTTCTTGAATTTTGTTTTATTTCAAAACAAAGCATCCCTTTCTTTGATATTTCATCAACTATTTCAATATTAAAAAAATTTTTTGCTATTTTATTAAATCCAATAATAAAATTCTCAACATTTTCTTTATTGTATTCCATCTTTTATTATGACACTTCTAAATACCTAAAAATTTAAGTAATTCAAATACTAAAAATGCTGGCCAGACTAAAGCTTTCAAAAATCCTAAAACTCCTATCCAAAAACCTGTAGCATTAGAAATATAATATACAATTGCACCTATAAATCCTAAAAAATAAGAGAATCCTCCACAACCGCACTGACTAAAACTAGATTTACATATTTTATCTTTCATATTTCATCACCTATATGACTATATTTTGATAACTTATAAATATAAGTAAAAATTTATTTTTTGATAACTAAACAATTTGCAATCATATAACCAATATTAAAATTTAAACTTAAATATTTAGTATAAAATATATATTTATTATATTTTTCATTAGATAAGGTTTATAAATTTACTTTAATTTAACTACTTATGAGTTTGGTCAATTTGAGTAATAGAATCAATAAATCCAAAAAAATTATAGTAAGTTCAATATTATTTGCAAATAGTTTATTAATTCCATTTTCTTCTCAAGCTAAAGATGTTATTTTAAGTTGGGACAATAGTCCTTCATTCATTGATGGATATAGTGTTTATTATGGAACTTCTCACGATAATTTAGAAAGTGGTATTGGTGCAAATGAAGGAATTTCAGGCATAAAATTAGGCGACCAATTAGGATTTAAGTTAAGTGGTCTAAATGATAACCAAGGATATTATTTTGGAGTTAAAGCATATAAAGATAATAATTATTCTTTAATGTCTAATATTGTATTTAGTCCACCTATTGATACTAATACATCCAATTCACCAATCATTACTTCTTTTAATATGTATTTGAGCTCTTCAGATTTTATAACCTTAGAAATTGATTATCAAGATTCTTCCAATATACAAGTTTTGACAAGTAGTATTAGTACAGTCAAAGAAAATACAAATCCACAATCTCTTGAAGTTATTCTAAATGGTTTAAAAGTAGTCGATGAAAATAATCTTGAAGAGACAAGTAATTATGTTGCTCAAATTTCAACAGATAACTTAAATTCAGGACTAAATACTTTCATAGCAGTTCTTAGTGATTCTGAAGGAAATTATACTACAAGTACATATGTAACTGATAAATTCTCAACTCCTGTAGCAGGATCATCACCTCCTACCTCATTAGAAAAAACATTAATAGAGATATTGAATTGGGATTCAACTAATGTAGAAATATTAGATGATATGAGTCTTGAAAGTGAAAATTTTCAAGTTGATATTATAAATTCAAATCCCGTATATCAGATTTCCTTAGAAAAAGGTTTGAATTCTTATACTCAAAATTTGACACCTAAAGGTATCGAAATTCGATTTAGTGAAGATTTAGAATATGAAGTAAATATTGGTTTAAATTCAAATTATGATATTAATTTAATACTATATACTAAAGATTCAAGAACTAACAGATTTTTATCAAATAAGATTTATTTACCAGCAGGAGAAAATAATAAAATTGTTCCTTTATCTGAATTTAATTTTATTCCTAATCAAAATTACTCTCAATCAAATCTAATTTTAGAAGATTTAAGTTTAATTATTGAAAAAGTTAATATTGAGTCAGATTTGAATTTAGAAGTTCAAGTGTATAAATTAAATATTAACGAGGTGCTATAGTAAGATGAAAAAAATAAATTTAGAAAGAATATGTAGAATTTCAAGCAAAAGTTTATTGACAGGATTAAGTTTATTTATGTTAAACAGTTGTGGTGGCGGTGGAGGAGGTAGTGATTCCACTAATACTGTATATCCATCATCACAATTAGCAGAATGTCAAACTGTAGAAGATTTGTCAAAAACATTATCTTATACTTTAAATTCAACAATTTTAACTTTAAACTCATATCCTGCAGGAGTTATTAAAACTAATTCTGAGGAGATAGAAGATTTATATTTTCAAATAAGAGACCCTGAAAATAAACCAATTTATGATGGAATTATACTAAAAGAATCAGATTCATCCTATTCTATTAATAGAGATATATTTGAAGATTGTTCTAATTGTCCAAATACACAAATTAATGAAGATTATACATTAATTATATCTCCAAGACAAGATGAAAATGTATGTACTCCTAATTTTGATGGTTCTATAACTGAAAAAAATGCAATATATATTTTATTTAAAAAAGAATAATATATGAAAATCTAAATTAATCAAAAGAAAAAAATGCTTGAATATAGATAAATTTATTAATTAAATTTGAGAATACTTATTATGAATCAAGTTTTAGAAACAATAATTGAAGAGTATCCAAATTTAACTAAACCTTGTAATAAAGAATATATTACCAAATCTGGACTTTTAACAGATTCTAAAGATTATATAGAAAAATTAGATTGCACTTATTTAGGTAAATGTATTTATCAAGAAAGAGAGATATTTATTGTTTTGAATATAATATAACTAATATAGTAAGTAAAGTTGGTATATCTATAAAAGATGAAGTACATGAATCTGACGGCAAACTATATACTAAAGATGATGTTAAAAAAGTATTAGATGAAAAAAATTTAAATGTAAACATTGATGAAATTATAAATGCTAAATTCTTTTATAGACAAGAAATAGGTGCAGATGTTTATTTTGGTTTCAGAGAATTAACTAAACAGGATGAAAACAAATTAATTTGTAGAAGATATTTATTTGACACACATGTTGAAATAGATAAGTTCTAATGATTGTAAAGTAGTAATAACTAATAAATTATAATCAAATCTCAAAACTTTCAGATAGAAATAAAACCATTTCTGCTAAGAAATTACTATCAAAAATTTCATAATCAAATTATTTTTTAATATACTATTTCATTTAAAGATATAATAACTTACTTAGGAATTAAATCTCTAATCCTATTTATAGATTCTATTGTTAATTTCTTTCTATCATCCTTTTCAACTATCTCCCAATCTCCTTCTTCATTAATTTTAACAATAAATGCTTCAAGAGATAAAAATATTTCATCTTTAGAAAAAATTTCATTTATCATTGGAATATATCTCTTAAAATTTATACTTCCATACCCAATAAAATAGTGATCATCATCTTCTCCATCGTTATCTGAGAGATGAATATGTTTTATTTTATTAGAATATTTATCTAAAAAATCTACTATTGCTAAATCTCCATCTTCATTCATATAATATGCATGAGCAATATCAAATAAGAGATAAATATCTTTTATTTTATCAAATACTTTACTCATCTCATTTGAATTCTCAAATGGGTATTGATTCTCAATCATAATTTTAATATTCTTAGTTTTTGCATACTTAGTTATAATTCTTAAAGCGTCTAAATTGAATTGTTGTGAATCTTCTTTAGTTATATCTTTATTATAATGTGGATGAAAATTAACTAACTCAATTCCTAATTCATAAAACTTATCTAAACATATTTTATATTCATCTATAGCATCTAATCTAACTTCTTTGTCAGTTGATGCAAACTCTAAATCACATCTAGTATGGCCAATATCAAACTTATCCATTAAATCTAAGTTTACTTTATCTAAATACCATTCAGATGGTTCTAATGTTAACTCTAGTCCATCTAAATTTAATGAATTTAAAAAAATTAATTCATCATTTATTTTTTCGTGTGGATTGTTCATTACAGATATCTTTAACATTTTTTATTCTATCTCTATGGGAGTCTACAATATATTCATTAATGTTGTTATTATAAAAATCTTCCGTTTTTAATTTATTCTCAATATTATGAATTATTGTATCAAATTCCTCTTTAGTAAGATATTTTTGCTGAACTACAAATTTATACAAATCATCATTTATCTTATAAAATAAATCTAATATTGGCTTTATCCGAAGTAGATTTATAAAGTTCAAATTTCTTTAATTATTATGATTCGTAAACTTGTACAAAAACAAATAATTCCTCACGAGAATTCTTTTCGTCAAGAATTAAATAAGATCATTTTAAGTTTGGATTTACCTAAATATTCAAATCATAAAGGCAATAAGCAATTCACAACAGCTCAAAGATTAAGTGCTGTTCTTCTTTATTTTCGTTCACAAAAATCACTTGTGATTTTTTGCGGGGAATTTGAAGAATCCCAATGG
>JAQICV010000060.1 GCA_027858315.1 Candidatus Woesearchaeota archaeon | reverse complement strand
TAACAAATAATTACTGAACCCTAAAAAGATATATAAATAAAAAAATTAATTCTTATTTTATGAAACTAAAAATAGAAAATAAAAACCTAGAACTCATAACAATTCCAGTATACAATTCTAAAAAAGAATTTGAATTTTTTAATAAAACTCAAAATAAAGAAATAAAAAACAAAATAAAAGATACAGCAAAATTATACCAATATATTGGAAAAGAAAACGAAACCCTATATTTTAATATAGATAAGCAAAAAATCCTATTAATTGGATTAAAAGAAGAATATACATTAGAAAATTTAAGAATAGCATATTCTAATGTTCATAAAATTATTAAATCTAAAGATGAATGTAAAATTTCAATTGAAGTACCCAAAGAACAAGAAGATGAAATTGTTGCAATAATTGAAGGAATCGACTTGAGTGATTATAAATTTAACAAATATATAAAAGAAAAAAAAGAAAATGAAATAGAAATTATTATTATAATAAATAAAAAATATCAAAAAATATTAAATGAAACTTTAATAATAACTAAAAATACTAAAATCACAAGAGACCTAGTAAATGAAAATTCTAATATAATAACGCCCCAATATCTAGAACAACTATCTAAAGATTTAGCAAAAAAAAATAAATTAAAAATTAAAGTATTAAATGAAAAACAAATACAAAAAGAAAAATTAAATCTGCTCTATGCTGTAGGACAAGGATCAATATTCCCTCCAAGGCTAATCATTGTTGAATATAATGGTAATCCTAAATCCAAAGAAAAAATAGCATTAGTTGGAAAAGGAATAACATTTGATACTGGAGGAACAAATTTAAAACCTACAGGATTTGTAGAGGACATGAAATCTGATATGGGAGGCGCAGCAACAGTATATTCAATATTTAAATCTGCAATAGAATTAAAATTAAAACAAAATCTAATACTTGTAATTCCATCTGCTGAAAATTCATTATCTGCAAATGCATTCAAACCAGGAGATGTATTCATTGGATACAATCAATTAAGTGTTGAAATAGGGAACACAGACGCAGAAGGAAGGCTAATTCTTGCCGATGCTATAGCATATATTCAAAAAAACTATAAACCTACTCAAATCATCGACATGGCAACACTTACTGGAGCATGCCTCGTTGCTCTTGGAACAAATTTAATTGCAATGTTAGGAAATAATAAAAAAATAAAAAAACAAATATTTGAATCAGGAGAAAAAACATTTGATAGAGTTTGGGAATTACCAATATATGATGAACATAGAGAATCTATAAAAAGTAAAATTGCAGATATGAAAAATATAGGTGCTAATAGATATGGTGGAACAATTACTGCTGCAGCATTCTTAGAAAAATTCATCGAAAAAAATACTAAATGGACACATCTAGATATTGCTGGAGCTGCAAGATCGCATGGAAAAGTAGCTCCATACATAACAGATTTTGGAACTGGAAGAGGAGTAAGATTAATAGTTGATTACATTAAAAATAACCAAAAATAAAAAAAATTATTTTATTCTATAAAAGTTCTAATCAAAGAAACCCTTTGTTTCAACTCTTTTCTTGAAAGTTCAGGCAAATACTTCATTAACTCAGAAAACATATTTACAAATAGTTCTTTGTCTTTAAATTCAAAATCATTTGATAACTCATGAATATATGCAATCAAGTCTTGTTCTTCATCTTTATTTTCTAAATACACTTCAATTAAATCCGCGAGTTTTTCTTTTTTATCAACAAAATCCATTTTTCACTTATATAATAATTATCTATTTTATCATTTAAAAACAATTATAACTAAAATTAAAAACACTTATTTAATAAAAATAAAAATAAATTGAAATATTACACCTAATTGAAACAAATATTCATCAAATTTATTAGAAAAAGGTTAGAAATTATACAATAATTTCTATTCCTATTTGAACTATTCAAATTGGTTAAAAATTGTAAAACAATTTTTATTCTTCTTTATCTGAAATTCCAGACATATTAACAAAGAACATACATTCATTGTCAGGTAAATTAGGACTATCAACAAGTTTTGCAACTCTTGAACCTTTCTTTCCTTTTCTCAAATAAATTCTAAATGTAGAACTATGTCCCACAATATGACCACCAATTGCTTGTGTTGGATCTCCAAACATAACATTTGGTTTAGCCATAACTTGATTAGTTACAATAACGCAACAATTATACATATCAGCAAGTTTCAAAAGTGTATGCATATGTTTATTTAATTTTTGTTGCCTCTCTGAGAGTGTTCCTCTACCAATAAACTCTGCTCTAAAATGAGCTGTTAGTGAATCAACGATTAAAACATTATACTCACCAGTCTTAAGCAAATCTTCTGCTTTTTCTGTTAAAAGCATTTGATGATCCGAATTATAAGCTCTTGCGATTTTAATATTTTTCAAAGCATCATCAGGATTAAGTCCAACTTTCTCAGCCATTTGTAAAATTCTCTCTGGCCTAAAAGTATTCTCAGTATCAATGTAAATTACTTTGGAACCATAACCACCTTGATCTTTTGGGATTTGTACATTAACTGCAACTTGATGTCCTACTTGAGTTTTACCTGAACCAAATTCTCCGAAAAGTTCAGTAATAGCTCCAGTCTCAAAACCTCCACCCATAATTTCATCAAAACCTGCGCTTCCAGTTTTAACTTTCTTAACAAATTTTCTTTTCTCTAAAACTGTATCGGCAGTCTCAAAACCCATCTCCATCATATCCCTTGCTGCTTGAATCATTTTTCTTGCAACACCATCTGAAACTCCTGCTTCATTTGTCAAAACACCAATCGATGAGACTGCAACTGCAAGTAAAGTATCAATACCCGCTGCTGCTAATTTTTCTACTGTACTTGGACCTACACCAGGTAAATCTGAAACTGTAACTTCTTTTTTTTCTTTAACCATTTTTAGCTATTTATTATCAGTTTTTCGGCAAGGTAATAAACATACACCAAGACTCAAAAAAGCAAAACTGAAAAAACCCATCTAAAGCTAAAACTCTTAGATAATAATATTAAATCAAAATCATTTATAAAATTATTTAATTTCTTCAAAATTAAGTTCTCTGAAATAGAACTCTATTAAATTTATTTAATAAATGAATAGAACAAATAAACTTTACAAAATAATAAATCCAGATATGCAGAAATTGTGAAGAACTAAGAAATCATTTAATTACCTTGATATTGTTTTACCAATACCAAGATGTAAGTTGCTAAACTTTACCGAATTTATGTTTTTCGAGTAGTAATTACTGGCGGAAACCATTTATAAATCTTTCGAAAAACTATAGGAATCCTTGCTTAACAGCAGTAAATTCATGGAAACTAAATTTAATCATTTTCAAGTAAAGAAATTAATATATAAATCAGTGAAAAGCAAAAAATATATGTTTAATTCGAAAAAAGAATTTGAAGTAGTAAAACATGGCGTTGAAAGTATTCTGAAAATAAACTACTTTGAAAAAAATAACTTCCCTTCAATAGAAGATGAAGCAATAGTTATGAGAGATACAGTAAAAAAATTATCTCAAATTCCTTCAATTACAAAAATCATATTCATACATAATAAAAATTATGAGTATGAATTCAACCAAGTAGTTTTACTAAAAGAAATTGCACAATTATATACCATGTTATCAAAACAAAAAGAATTATTTTCTGCTGGACAAATTTTAACTAAAAATGACGAATGTGTAAAATTATTTTTCAATAGATATACATTTTTACAAAATACAATAATAAAAGATTTACCTGCAGACCCTATAGGAGCTTATGTTAAATTCAAAAGAGAATTAAGAGATTATAAATTCGATAAAAATTATCATCAAAATGATTGTTATGAAGTAGACAATAAATTTGAAAATGCAATTAATTTCATAATTAGTAAACTTGAATCTTTAACCATAATTAAAGCATCAAAAGAAAAACTAGCTGGACACAAAGTCGGTTCAAGAGAAATATATAAAAAATTCTTCTCAGCAAATATCAAACCAAATTTTGTATTTACAACATTACTAAGAAGAATTCCTATTGAAGCAAAAGAACTAGACTCCTACAAATTAAGTAACGCACAAATCAGTATATTTGAATTAGATAATGAAGCAACTAATTTATATCATGTAACTCCAATAGAATTTACATTATCTGAAGAAAAATATAATATCTTAAATCTTGCAAAAGAAGTAATTTCCGAGCATAAACCTGAATCAAACGATTTCATTGAACCTGCCAAACTTAGAGAAGTATTTTTCAATATTTCCAGAGACCTAATTGAAGAAATTGCAGAATTCAAAAATATTAAATTAAAACAAAAAGATATGGAAGATTTAGCAAACATCCTTATTAGATATACAGTAGGATTTGGTCTAATTGAAACACTACTTGAAGACGATAAAATTCAAGACATCTCTGTAAACTCTCCATCAAATAAAACTCCAATATTCATAACTCATGCAGAATTTGAAGATTGTAAAACAAATATCATACACGAAGAAGATGAAGTTGAAGGATGGGCATCAAGACTTAGAATGATTTCAGGAAAACCTCTTGATGCATCAAATCCTATTTTAGATGCTGAGATTGAAACTCCTAAAGCAAGGGCAAGAGTCTCAGTAATTGGAAAACCTCTAAACCCATATGGAATAGGATTCTCATTTAGAAGACACAGAGACAAACCATGGACACTCCCATTATTTATTAAAAAGAAAATGATTACTCCTGAAGCAGCAGGACTATTAAGCTTTATAATTGATGGAGCAAGAACAATTCTTGTAGCAGGAACTAGAGGTTCAGGAAAATCTTCCTTCTTAACAGCAATAATGATAGAAATCATGAGAAAATATAGAATAATTACTGTAGAAGACACATTAGAACTTCCAACACTTCAATTTGCAGATTTAGGATTTAACATCCAACCTATGAGTGTTCGTTCTGCACTCTCAGTTTCTAAAGAAGGTTTTAGTGCAGATATGGGAATAAGATCAACACTAAGACTAGGAGACTCATGCCTAATAGTTGGAGAAGTTCGTTCAACTGAGGCTCTTGCACTATATGAAGCAATGAGAGTAGGAGCTCTTGCAAATGTAGTAGCAGGAACAATTCATGGAGATAGTCCTTATGGAGTCTACGATAGGTTAGTAAACGATTTAGGAGTCCCTAAAACTTCATTTAAAGCAACAGACATAGTAATTGTTGCAAATCCTGTAAAATCTTCGGATGGTCTTCATAGAAACAGAAGAATTACAAGAATTACTGAAGTAAGAAAAAATTGGGAAAATGATCCACTCCTTGAAAATGGTTTTCAAGATTTATTCAAATATAATTCTATAACAGACCAATTAGAAATAACTGATGACTTAATCAATGGAGAAAGTGACATTCTAAAAGCAATAGGTTCAAGCGTAAAACAATGGGCTGGAAACTGGGATGCAATTTGGGACAATATACAATTAAGAGGGAAAATCAAAAAACTTCAAGTAGATTACTCAATCAAATACAATAATGACGACATTCTTGAAGCAAAATCAATAATTGATTCAAATGACAAATTCCATAAAATATCCGAAAAAGTAAACAATGAATTTGGACATTTAGACTCTAAAAAAATATTTTTCGAATTTGAAGAATGGTTTAAATCATACATACAACAATATTTAAATAAAGATTAAAATTGTAAGATTTATTTGTATTTATAAAAATCTCATTTTTATATTATATTAATAAAGAATAAATCGATTAAAAGAACTAATTAAAATAAGCACAGACAAGGTACCTTGAACAAATCAAACTCAAGATTAATATATAATCAAAGAAAACTCGCCAAGCGGCCGAGCAAATCAAAACTGAAACGATAATATAGTCCAAGGTTTAATGCATATTGCGACCTCACCTGTAAATAATAAGAATGAAAGTGTCTTTAAATAACTATTGAAAAACCAATTCTATTTTGAAAAAATAAAATTTATAAAAATTCTTTCAACTTCCTTTAAACAAAATTAATTTTGAAACTAAAAAATTAATAGTAAAGAAAAAACCAATAACTCCTACAATAACTAACAAATAATAGTCAACCCCAATATAGTCCACAATACTCTTAATGATTACTGCCTGAAGTGCGCTCATAAGTAAATTATAAACAATAAAATAGGTAAATCTTCTCTTGTGTTTATCTTTAGTCTTAAAAGTAAATTTTGTGTGTAAAATGAAATTATAAACTAAATTACTAAATAAACCAATCAAATAAGCATAAAAATACTCTTCTCTACCAAATACAATTTCAGCAAAAAAAGCAGTAAATAAAATATTAATTAAAACACCTGTACCTCCAACCAATAAAAAATGTACAAATCTAAATTTCAAAAATAGAAAATACCAATCAACCGGATTAAAAATATTGAGATTCTTCAATTCATCTTTGAATCTTTTCATACATACTTAAATCTAAACTGATTTAAAAATACTTCTAAATTTCAAAACTCATTTATATTTTCCAAACACAAAATTAATCCTAACTTTAAATAATTCTAAAAGTGTTAAAAAATAATCTCTCACCCTAACCTTAGATCTCTCATCATTAATCCAAGTAACAGGAACTTCTTTAATTTTAAATCCTTCTTTATTAAATAAAAACAAAAGTTCAAAATCATATCCAAAACCATCAATCATACTTTTTTTGAAAACAGATTTTGTAGAATTTTTAAATAATTTAAAACCACATTGAGTATCATTAATATTAAGACCAAGTAAAATCCTAATCCCTAAATTTCCACTCTTTCCTAAAAACACCTTAAATAAGTTTTGTCTCTTTAAAATATTTGAATTTTCAAGTGCCCTTGACCCAATCACAATATCAAAATCGTCAACATATTTAATCAACTTAGAAAAATCTTTAAGTGGAGTTGACAAATCCATATCAGAAATTAAAACAAAATCTTTAGATGAACTAAGTACTCCTCTACGAATAGCATAACCCTTACCTTTATTTTGTGCATAAGAAACAACTTTAACAAAAGAATTATTTTTTGCACAATCTTCAAATAACTTCAAAGTATCATCACTAGAACCATCATTAACTAAAATCAACTCTTTATCTTCAAATTTTTCTAAAAATTTTAAAACAAATCTTATCTGCTCTGAAAATCTAGTCTCCTCATTATAACAAGGAATCACAAGACTAAGTGAGACTCCCTTATTCATTCTAATCCCTCAACAACTTCATATATCTTAAAATTGCAAAAAGTATCACCATAAACTCCTATGTCTTTATCAAACAAAATTTCTTGTTTATCTAAAAAAACATCTAAAGTCTCTTTTTCTTCACAATCCAAACCATCGACACAATAAACTTCACAATTTTTTATTGCAATATGAGTTATCCTATAATCTGCTTCAAAAAACTTCCTTTCCCAAAAATCCCAAAATGGAAGAGAATATATTTCAATTTCAGAAAACATTAAAAATGTAATATCTGTAGTAAGTAAAACTACTTCTTCATCAAAATCCTCAAAATAATTATAAAATTCTAATTCCTCTGAATTATACTCAGAAAAAATATTATAAGCATAAAAATTAGTAAAAATAAATAATAAAAAGAGAAAAACAATCAACATAATTTTCCCAATTTGTTTGAATTTATCTCTTACAAATTTATTTAAAACAAAATTTAAAAAAACTCCACTAATGATTGCAGCAAAAGGTAGAACTGAAAAAACATACCTTGGTTCATTATGTGTTAAAATTAAAGACAAATAAATGAAAGGAATTAAAAATGTAAAAAGTAAGAAATTTATTTTTTTTGATGACCAAAAACCTTTATTAAAATTATAAATTATAAAAAATAAAGCAACTAACAAAATAATCCTATTTTGTTTCAGCAAAACAAAAAAATAAAAAAACATCCCAGAATCATATAAAAATGCACTATCTAAAACAACAAGACTCGCCCTTTTAATAGTGTGTAACATATCACCAAAATAAATATAATTCATAATTAAATAAGGTAAAACTAAAATCATAAACCCACAAATATATTTAACAAACTTTACAAAAAGTCCTTTCAAAGAAAATAAAAATCCTCCTTTTTTATAATTATTAAAAATGAAATAACAAAATAAAATAGGCAAATAAATACCATTAAAAAATCTCGATAAAAATGCAATTCCCAAAACAAATCCTGCCCAAAAAGGCTTTTTCTTTAAAACAAAATAAAACCCAAGCAAAACAAAAAACAAAGAAAACTGCTCACTAACAATCAAATTGGAAACAAACAAAAACATTTGAGTTGAAGCTAAAACTAAGACACTCAAAAATCCTGACCCTTCATACATCTCTTCTGCAATTTTATAAACCAAATATAAATTACCCATTGCAAATAGAATTACAGTAAGTTTTGAAAAAATAACAATATCTAAACCTAAAAACCAAAAAATTCCTAAAAACAAAGAAAAGAAAACTGGCCTAACTCCGTCAAAAAAACCAACTCCACCAAATGAATAAAAAAATTTAGCAAGTGAAACATACACAACTTCATCCCACCAAAATTTATTTGATGAAAAAATGAATACATTAAGTTTCATAACAAAAAAAATTAATAAAAAAAATAAAAGAAAACGATATTCTATATTTAATTTTTTGAAATTATTAATTAACTGTCTCATTTGTAATATTAATAGTACTATTTATGAAACTTAATTCTTCAGTTTCATTATTCAAACAAAAATCATAATCGTTATTATTCTCACATAAAATCATACTAAGCTCTTCAATTGTTTTATAATGATAAGGTATATCTCCAACAACAATTGTTACCTTATCATTTGTAACATTATACTTATCTACAAGAAGAGAAATAGTCCCGTCAAAAGTTGCATCAAGAGCAAATATCAACAACTTATCATCTGACTGAATCCTTAAATGATTCAAAATAATTGCTTGATCTTGACAATTAAAACAAGTATCCGCATTTGAAAAAAAATAAAGAATAGTCTCATAATCTGCATCACAAACATCATCAATCTTTTGAGCTAAAATCCAATACTCTATCTGATAATTAATTAATCTCTGTCTCAAATAACTGTACTCTTCCCAAACAAAATCAGGTTGATTCAAATAATCTGAAAGCTTATTTGTCAAAGTATAAACTTTTTGGATAGAATAATCAAAAGATTTTTCAATATCTGTGCAACTATAAGTCTCATTATTTTCAATTAAAAAATTAATATATTGTCTTTGTGTAACAAGATCTTGGTAACTAATCTCATCATATCTAAGTTCTTTTGCAAAATACCCAACTTTATTGTTCTCATCAATAAACTGAATAAACAAAGAAAACATTAGAATTATTATTATTATAAGTAAAACAATCAAATATCTTGATCTCCTCATACTCTTTCTAGTCATAGATATAAATCATCTACTTTAATTTATAAAGTTTTATCAGAAAATTATCTAAGCCAAGTAGCCTTTGTTCTCAATAAAATCCTTTTAAAAACAATAAACCATACATAAACCATCAAAAATCGATAAAAAAATAAATAAAACAAAAAAGGAAGAAAACTAAATGAAATATGTTTTTTTTCCAAATTATAATTAGTCTCTCTAGCAGATATAACAAATATAATAAGAATAATTAAAGCTGAAAAAAATAACAAGGAAACAGCCTTTAAATTTAAATCATACAAACTAAAAGAAAAACTATAATTTGCAACATATGTCCATAAATCAAAATTTATCAAACTAAAATCCCTAATCGTATTAAAAATTCTTTTAACAAATAAATAAATAATCATAGAAAAAGCTAAAACTAAAAAAAAACTAGACAAAAACATAGAAGGGAAAACAAAAATCCCGAAGTCTTGAAACTTCTTCTTTAAAAAAAATGACCTAAAATAATCTTTCATACACATAAAATTCCCATAATTCCACCTAATTCTTTGTCTTGTAAGTGCCTTAATTGAAATGGGCGTACTAGTTTCAACCTTCGCAATATCTGATTGCCCCATTTTATAATTATTTTTTTGCATACGAAGTGCAAGCTCAAAATCTTCAGTCAAATAACCATGATCAAAACCACCTAAATCTCTAATTGACTTTGTCTTATACATAGAAAAAGGTCCAGAAATAACCATCATTGAATCTACATAAGACGCTAAATATTTAAAAAAAACTGACATTAAATACTCTACCCACTGTAATTTTTGAATAAAAGACTTAGGGCTATGAACAACCATTAACGGAGAAATTGAGTCATAATTTTGTAAAATCATCTCAGACATCAAATATTTAAGAGACATCTTATCTGGATAACTATCTGCATCCAAACATAAAAAATAATCAGTTTTTACTTTTTTCAAACCATTATTCATCGCAACATATTTTCCTTGATTTTTTTGTTTAATTAAATCAAAACCATATTTTTTTTGTAATCTAAGAAGTATTTGTTGAGTCTTATCTGATGAACCATCATTAACACACATAATATGCATCTTTTTTTTATCATAATCAACTGCATACAATTTCTCAATAGTTCGCTCAATAGTATTTTCTTCATTAAAACAAGGTACAATAACACTAACTTTAGGATAATCCTTTTCTTCAAGTAATTTTATTTTTTTAGATTTTTTATCAATATAATCAGAAGAGAAAAAAATAGATAACCAAAAAAAAATTAAATAAAGTCCTATAAAATATAAAACCCATAAAACAAATGAAACAACTCCTGCTTCATTAAGTGAATAATTTACCATTTCTAAATAAACTGAAAAGTTACCATTTTAAAAAACTATTTATTCAAAGAATGAAATTCTAAAATCTCTCTTCTTTCAATGCCTAAAATATTTTTTTCATAAAGATAAGTAATATTATTAAGATTTCCTTTGATACAAGATTCCTTACCATAATCAATCCTATATCTATATTCATTATTCTCTAAATCAGCATATATACAATAAGTAAATTTCCCACCATGCTTAGTAGTATAACTATCTATAGTCTCGTATTTTAAATCTATTACATTTGTCAATTTCTCTTCTGAAAAATTAACTGTAACTAAAAAATAAAAGATTATTGCTAAAAAAAGAAAAGAATAAAATATAACTCTAGTTAACTTAACCATTTCTAACTAAAACTGTTATTTAGAATTTTATATCCTTCTTCTTCTGCTTTTACGATTTCAATAGCATTAACCAAATCTTTTTGAGTGATTTTTTTTCTACTATCCTTAATTGCCAAATAACCAGCTTCAGTAGTTAAAGCTTTAAGCTCTGCTCCACTAAACTTTTCAGTTTTTCTTGCAACTTCTTCTAAATTTATATCCGAATCTAATTTCATAGGTTTAGTATGAATTTTTAAAATTTCTAATCTATCTTCTTCAGTAGGTAATCCAACTTCAATATGTCTCTCAAGTCTCCCTGGCCTCATAATCGCTTCATCTAAAATATCAATCCTATTAGTTGCAGCAATAACCTTAACATCTGAGAGTGCATCAAAACCATCGATTTCACCTAATAATTGCATAAATGTCCTTTGAACTTCTCTCTCTCCTGAAGTTCCAGTCTCAATCCTTTTTGCAGCAATTGAATCTAACTCATCAATAAAAATAATTGTTGGAGCTTTTTGTCTTGCAAGTTCAAATAAATCTTTAACTAACTTAGCTCCTTCACCTATAAATTTTTGTACAAGTTCAGACCCAACTAATTCAATAAAAGTAGCATTTGTCTCTTTTGCAAGTGCTTTTGCAATCATAGTCTTACCAGTTCCAGGAGGACCATGCAATAAAACACCTTTAGGAGGAGTAATACCCATCTCTTCAAACATCTCAGGTTTTAACAAAGGAAGCTCAAGAACTTCTTTAACTTTCTCAACTTCTCTTCTAAGTCCACCAATATCTTTCCAAGAAGTCTTAATATTATCATTTACAATCAAATAATTCTCAACAGGAAAATTCTTTGAAAGTTCAATCTTATCCATAATCACCAAAGATTTCTGTTCATTTAGTACCATATCACCAGATTTAATCTTAGTTTGGCAATTTTGAGACATCTCAACCAAAAAATTACTTTGATTTGGAAGTTTTATAACATATTTTCCATCATCAGTAACAGATAAAATCTCTGAAACTATAAAAGGAGGAGTTCTAAATTTTTCAATCTCTGTTTGATAGAATTTTACTGTCCTCTTCAAATTCATATTCTCTTCTTCAAGTCGAGTATTCTCATAAGACAATGTATACAAAGGATCATCGCTATTCTTAGAGATAGATTCAGTTTCAAAATCACTAGTCATAAAAAAAGTAAGCATTAGTTATATAAAAATGTTATGATTTTAGAAATAATCTGTTAAACTCATATTCTTCTCTTTTTTCTCTTCTTCAAACTGTCTATAATTCTCAATTAAAACATCTAATTCATCCTCTGAAACATCTCTAACTTTAATCTCCTTAGGTCTTGACACAATTGTAGTTTCTTTTATTTCAGTATTTTCATTTAATTGTTTCTTAATTTTAATGGCAATTCCATCTCCAACAACTCTTGAAATAGAATAATAATCGGCCCTTTTCAAATCAAGCAATCTCTTAAATCCTGCATTATAAAGTTTTCTAGCACGAACCCTTCCAATTCCTTTCAGACTAATTAATGAGAGTAATTCTTCTTTAATTCCTGACTTAAAACGAGTTCTTAACTTATTCAAAAAATTCTTAAAATATACATACTTCCTCAAATAAGACAACTCCTCTAAACAATACAAAAGCCAATCAACAACATCAGTTTTAAAACTCAATTCACCTGGAGTAATTTTGTACTTATCACTAATATAATCTTCTGGCGCTTCACTTATCCAATCAATTAAAACATCAGTCGTCTTAATTGAATTCAAAAAATTATCATAATCTATCTCATAAGGATCAAAAGACACAATCAAACTATCACCTACATCTTCAGCCCTCTTCACATAATCTTCTTCTTGCGCTTTTGCAACATTAAATAAAGGCCTCATCTCAATAGTATTACACATAAAATTAATCAAAGAAAATAAATCATATCTTGAAACATCCGCACTCTCAAATCTTTTAACAAATTTACTTAAATTATCCAAAAAATAATTAGCAGTATCTGGATTCAAATAAAGCTCAGATACTTTCTTACCAAGTTGAGTTGCCATATAATAATCATCAGTCTGATTAACAAAGTTATAATCTTTTAAAACTTCAATAATTCTAAAAATATTGTAATTTAAACTCTCTAAATCCTGATATTGGTGAGCATATAAAGTCGATGCAAAAAACTTCTCAATCTCCTCTTTCGTATTAATCATATCCATAGAAATAAGTGACAAAACATACATCTTCAAAGTAGGTTCTACTGCAAGTTTAGAAATAATCTCTTCACTCTCACCAAACACATACTTAGGAACGATTCTCTTTGCTTCATCCTCGGTTTTAACACAAATTACAGCTTTACCAATATCTTCTTTTCCTGGTCTTCCAGCCCTTCCAGACATTTGATGATATTCAAGAATTGGAATATCTGCCATCCCCCTTTGAGAATATCTCTTATAATCTTTAATAATAACCTTATAAGCAGGCAAATTAAGTCCTGCTGCAAGTGTTGGAGTAGAAGAAATAACTCTAATAAATCCATTTTTAAATCCTTTCTCAACTAAATCTCTTTGTTTTGAAACAAGTCCACTATGATGAAATGCAACTCCTTTTTCAATAAAACTTGCAAGTCTTTTACATTGTTTTGTTGGTACAGAAAGAGCTTTTATAATCTTTTTAGAAATTAGTAAAAGTTCTTCTTTATTCTCTACATTTTTAACACTTACAGAGATTTTTTCAGCAGTACTCTCAGAACTTCGCTTAGAATTATTAAAAACTAAAACTTGTTTCTTTTGTTCCATAGTTTGTAAAACTAAATTAATTACACTATCATCTGTACTAGTCTTAACTTTCTCAGATTCAATAATGCAATATTCTTCCATAAAAAAACATATCTTAGTATTTATATAAATCTTATCATATAAAAAAATAAAATTTAATAATAAATATGTACAATATAAAAACCATGAAAATTACAACTCACAAATAAAAACTAACTTTATTAAACAAAGATTAGTAAATCTAAATATGTTTAAAGCAAAAAGAATTGAAATAGATGCATCACACGATTTAATTATGATGCTATGTGAAGAAGATGCTAAAAATTTAAGTTTAAATGCTAGAGATAGAGTAAAAATTATTAATCCGAAAAATGAAAAATCAATCATTTGTGTATTAGATATAATCGATTATAAAAAAAAATCAAATCATACTAGAGACATTAACTTAAAAAAAGGAGAAATAGGTATTTTTGAAAAACCATTTGATAAACTTGAATTAAAAGAAAATGTAAATGTTCTAATTGCTCCTGCTCAAAAACCAAAATCACTTGAACACATCAAAAAGAAATTTAATGAAAAAATCAAATTAAACAAACAACAATTCAAAGAAATTCTTATTGACATAGTAGAAAATAGATACTCTCAAGTTGAAACAACATACTTTGTTCTAGCCTGTAGTATAAACGAACTATCAGACAAAGAAACTATATATCTAACTGAGGCAATGGTTGAAGTTGGAAAAGTTTTAGACTTTAAAAAAAAATCTTCAGATATAATTGTCGACAAACACTGTATCGGAGGCCTTGCAGGAAATAGAACCTCAATGGTAGTTGTACCAATAATTGCAGCATCAGGACTTATAATCCCTAAAACCTCATCAAGAGCAATAACTTCTCCGGCAGGAACAGCAGACACAATGGAAGTATTAACAAATGTAGAAATTTCTCTAACAAAAATGTACAATCAAGTAAAAGAAATTAAAGGTTGTATAGTTTGGGGAGGAGGATTAGAACTTAGTCCTGCAGATGATTTAATAATCCAAGTAGAGCACCCACTTCAAATTGATAGTGAAGGACAAATGTTAGCTTCAATTCTTTCCAAAAAAAAATCGGTAGGCTCAACCCATGTATTAATTGACATACCTGTAGGACCAACTGCAAAAGTTAATACACTCGAACATGCAAAACACTTAAAGAAAAAATTTGAAAAAATAGGAAAAGCAATAGGTCTAACAATTAAGATTATTATAACAGACGGAAGGCAACCAATTGGAAATGGGATTGGACCACTCTATGAAGCCCAAGATGTAATCAAAGTTCTAAAAAATACTTCTGATGCTCCTCAAGACTTATTAGAAAAATCTCTTTACATGGCAGGAGAATTATTAGAAATGGCAAACAAAGCAAGTAAAGGAAAAGGATACACACTTGCAAAAGCAATACTAGAATCAAAAGCAGCATTACAAAAATTTGATGCTATAATTGATGCTCAAGGAAGAAAAAAAATGCCAGCAAAAGCTAAATTCCAATATCAAATAAAAGCAAACAAAGATACAAAAGTTCTTGGAATAGACAATCAAAAAATCTCTAAACTTGCATTTATGTTAGGTGCGCCTAAAGATAAAACTGCAGGACTAATATTAAAAAAGAAAATTGGTGAACAAGCAAATGAAGGTGAAATTATATATGAAATATTTACAAACTCAGAATTAAAATTAAAATATGCTAAAACATATCTTGAAGACAATGTCATCTATAATTTAAGATAAAATATTTAAAAAATAAAAAATTTTACTTGTATCTTAAAAGCTCATCGCCACTTAAAACATAATGTTGTAATTCTACTGGTCTCCAATCATCTTCAACCAAATCTGCTCTAAGCCAATTTGCAATCTCTTTTGAATTCCCTATAGTAGCGCTTAGACCAATTAATCTAATTCTTGGATACTTCGATTTGAAAATTGACAAAAGAACTTCAAGAGTAGGTCCTCTTCTTTCATCATTTAACAAATGAATTTCATCTGCAATAACCAATCCTAATCCTTCTAAAATAGTTTTATCATGTCTAATCAAAGAATCTAATTTTTCTGCAGTAACAATAAGCAAATCATAATCATAATTATATTTCTCAGTTTGTAATTCTCCAATAGAGAGTCTTATCCTGAAAAATTCAGAATACTCCTCAGTAAATTCTTTGAATTTCTCCGAAGCAAGAGCTTTTAGAGGAACAATATAAACAACTCTCTTTTTCTTATTTAAAATTACATCAAGCATTGCAAGTTCTGCAACAAGTGTTTTTCCTGAACCAGTAGGAGTACAAATAATTTGATTATGATTATTCTCAAAAAGACCTTTTTTAATAGATTTTTCTTGACAAGGTCTAAGATCTAAGAGTTTTCTTTTCTCTAAAATCTTAAAAATTTCTTCAGGAATTTTCTTGAGTACATCTTCTTTCATTATGAGTTCCTCATGATTAAAAAGATACCAAACAAATTTTCAAAATTTGTGACTGTATCTTCTGACATAGCAAAGATGAAGAAAGTATGTTTTATAAAATTACCTAATTGAGCTTCTTCAAAATACTTGAAATAACTTTCCCATCAACTTTTCCTTCAAATGCATTCATACACATCCCCATCAAAGCACCAAAAGGAGCCTTCGAATTTTGAGTCACAATCTCTCGAATTTTCTTCTCAACTTCTGCCTCATCAAAACTCTCTAAAACCAAACCTCTCTCTTCTAAATAATCTTTCAAATTAGAAACATTACTTAAATTCTCTTTATACAAACTAATAAACAAATCTCTAATAATTTTTTGATTAATTAAATTCTCCGAAGATGCCTTAATAATATTCTCAAGTAATTCATAATTTAAATTAATGGGTTCAATACTCTCCCTCTTCCTAATATCTTTTGGCAAATCAAATAATAAATTATAAATCGTTGCTGCATTCTTCTTTGAAATTTTAATCAAACTTCTAATTTGATCTTCAGAATAAGATGACAACATCTCTTCGATTCTAGCATTCTCAATATCAAACTCACCCTTTAATCTATCAAGTTTCTTATTATATAACTCAGGTAATTTTTTCTCCTCTTCATCCAAGTACTCTTTAGTGATTTCAATCTCTTCTATGTCTGTTTCAGGGTACATTCTTGCAGCTCCAGGCATTGGTCTTGAAAAAACAGTAACTGTTCCTTTTGAGTCAACCTGTCTTACTTCAGTTGGAACGCCTACAAGTAATTCTTTAATAATTTCTAAAACATTTTTCAAACTATTCTGAGCAATATTTTTATCATTAACAATCAAAATAAAAGAATCCAATTCTCCTAAACCTAATTCCTTTCTTACTAAATCAACTTCATTTTGTTCAATACCATATTTAGGTAATTCATCCGAATGAAATAATCCTTTAATCTGCGGAAAATGTTTTTTATTTCTATCTGAAACCTCTGTTGCAAATCTATAATTATCTTGCATCTCATGACCCAAGATTCCTTCAAATTTATTAAGTTTAATTGCAAAAATTCCTGCAGTTTTTCCAGTTAAATTACCAAGAACAACTTTTGAAGTAGTTTTCTCAAAAACCTTTGAAACATCATAAACTTTTTTATCTGAAAAATTATCAACTCCAACTCCTCTTGACTTTAATTCTTCAATAATAGAAAGGTGAATTTGTTGTCTTCTAATCTCATCTTTAATCATTTCAGGAATAAGTTTCAAATTCTGAGCTCCTTTAATCTCAATTCTTGAACCACCTTTAATAGAAACATTAACATCTTGCCTAATAGTTCCAAGACCTCTTCTTGTTGTGCTAAAACTTCTAAGTAAATTACCAATCTGCTCTGCAACTTCAAAACCTTGCTCTGGAGTTCTAATATCTGGTCCAGTTGTAATCTCAATTAATGGAATTCCTTGTCTATCAAGAGAATAAATATTATGTCCATCTAATCTCTCAATTGCTCTAGAAGAATCTTCCTCAATATTAACTCCCTCAATACTAACTTCTCCAAACGAAGTTTTTAGACTCCCACCAAAACCAAGCATAGCAGTCCTTTGAAAACCTGAAACAACACTCCCATCAATAATTAATTTTCTCATAAACTGAGTTTTATTAAAAAAATTAAGATTAAGCATAATTCCGGCTTTAACTGCAGCATCAAAAGCTAATTTATTAGGTCCTTTAGGAGGTTCTTCATCTAAATCAACCAAACATGCAATTTTGTCATTATATTTATACTCATTAAACTTATCTTTTCTAAATTCTTCTGCAGCTGCCCTATCAACATCTCCAGTTTCACTAAGAGAAAATCTTAATTTTCTTTTTATTTCTTTATCAAAATCCTTATTATCTTCAATCAAACAAGGACAAGAACAAAATAATTTTCCAGTATTAAGTTGTTGATGAATCTCAATACCACACATCAAACCTACTTGCGTATAATTTATACACTTATTTCTATCTAAAAAAATTAATTTACTCATCTAAAAATAAAATACTCAATGAAATTTATAAAAGTTTGTGATTTGAAATTAGAAATTTAAAAAATTTACACTAAAAAGAAAAAATAATTATTTGTAAGCTCCAACAATGTCAATGTTCTCTACATGAGACATAATTGTACTTCTACAACAAAATCTTACCGCTCCAACTTCATCAAGAGCTTCTTTTTGAGTTTTACCTTCTGCAAGTAATTTTTCATACTTTTCCCACAAAGAACCAACAACTTTACCACACGAAAAACATCTAACTGGAATTATCATAGTAAAAATAATCAAAATATTTTTATAAAGCTTACTATAATATAACATAAAAATTAAATTAACTGTAAATTCCAACTTGAAGATAATTCACACAAAAATCTTTGATTATAAACTTTCTTTCAATTTAAAAGTTTAGTATAATTCTCTAAAATCATTGCAACATAAAATCTTGGATGTCCCTTATTTGTAAGTGCAGCCATAATTTGGTCATTTGCAATACCTCTATTTTTCAAAGAATCAATTAAGGATAAAAGTTGGTCTTCATAAGCAGACATGTATTGAACATGATCATTAATACTATGAGATGAGCCGCCATCAATAACTTCAAGTTTAACCCTAACATCTGAAACATCATCCCTTATTCCTCTTAACTCAAAATCAACTTTATTCTCAATCTCTTTAATTTTATCAAAACTTCTCTTAATTTCATTATTAATAAAATTTACTTTAGCAAAACTAGTATCGATTTGATCTAATTTTTTAGCTAAAACTGAATTCGTATCACGCATAAAACCATCTAATTCATCAATTATTACTCCTTTGAAATCTGAAATATCGCTACCATAATCTAAAAATCTCTTATTGAATTTTTGCTCAAGCCCCATAACTCTCTCCTCAATACCTTCGCCAATTCTATCCTTTTCTGCTTTCATCTCAACAAAAGAATTTTGTTGGAATAACTCGAATTCTTCAAATTTCGCATTAATCTCTGCTTCTTTAGTTTTAATTCTCTCGTTATAAACATTTAAATCATTCAAACCGTTCTCAATTTGATCTGTTACATACTTCAAATTTTTCTCAATAAATCTCTTCTCTATCGAGTCTAATCTATTTTTAGTATAATCCTTCAAATTACTAATCTTTTCATTAAATGTCTCCCTGAAAGTATTTTCATTTCTCTCAAAATTTTCTTTTTGTGATTTCAAAACCTCAAATAACTCGCCTTCTAATTTTTTTGAATAATCTGTAAGTTCTAATTTTCTTGCTTTAACAATTTCTTGAACATGAATTCCAAAATCTTCAACTTCCCTATCAAACTTAGCTTCTTCTGCTTTAATTTTTTGAAGTTCGTCATCTAAATTACTAACATAATTTTTAGTTAAAAGTGTTATCTCATCTTTAAAAGAACCAAGTTCTTCAACCATCTTATTTTTATCAACTTCAATAATTGAAAGTTTCTCTAAAAACTCTGATTCTTTTGACTTTAATTCATTATCAAAATCTGAAAGTTTAGTTATAAAACTAGATTCAAACTGTTCTTTTGCAATCAAAAATTTAGACTCAATTACTTCTTTTAGATTTGTTAATTCATCTTTATTTTCTTGAGTAATTTTATTTAAATGATTTGTATCATTTAAAATTTGCTTAGAAATCTCATCTTTAACTTCTTGTTCTAAAATTTTCTTTTCTTCTTTCAAATCTTCATCATTTTTTTTAGATAAGTCATCAAATTTATCTGCAATTTCATTATATTTATTTGCTAAAAAATCTCTCTCTAATTCTTTTTCTTTTTCAAGTGTTTTAACAGAAGTAGAAACTTGTTTAACAAACTCAGCATAATCTTTAGAAAATGAATCAATTTGTTTAACAAATCTTGAATCAATTTCTTTAAATGCATCTTTCTTATCAGTCTTAAAATTCGTATCACTAGATTTTAAAATTTTTAATTCTTTATCTAATTCAGAAACATATTTTTTAACAAGATGAGATATCTCGATTTTAAATTTATCAATATATTCTTTGTATTTATTCTTATCCTTCTTTAAATTATTCACTACTGGATTTAATTTCAAATCAAATTTAATAGACATATCATTAAATTTATTATTTAATTTTGTAGTCATATCTTCTTTTGATTTATTAACATCTTCTAATAGCATTTCTCTTTCTCTATCTATCTTAATATAAGAAGATTCCAGTTTTGCAGTTGCATTTGCACTTAAAGAAGAAATTTCTTCTTCAAAATTTTTTAAATTAAAATCTAAGTCTTTTTGTTTTTTCAAAAACAAGTTCCTCAATTTTTCTTCAGCAGCAACTAATTCTTTTGTTAAATTATCTTTTGATTTTTTCTCAATAGATGATAAATCTTTTTTCTCTAAAGAAATTATTTTCTTCTCAATACCTGAAACAAAATCTGCAACTTCATTAAATTTGTCAACTAAAAATTTCTCTTGCGCATCTTTTGCGATTTCAAGATCTTTTAATTTAGTTTCAGTTTTAACTAAATTTTTCTGAACTCTTTTTTCAACTTCAAAAGTTTCAGACTTCTTTTTGTTAAACAACTCATTTTCAAATCTCTCAATCAAACTCTTAAGAGCTCCATTTTCAACTTCAAGTTTTTTAATTTTTGATTCAATAGAACTCAAATCTAAATCTTCAATAGAGAAATTTTTCTTAACATCTTTTTTCAAAGAGTCAAGTCTTCTTTCAAGTTTTTTAGTATTTACCTTTAATTCATCAATATCAATTGTACTTGAACTAAACAAAGTAAAAAATTTATCGTTAATTTTTTTTATAGAATCATGAACTTTCTTTTCAATTTCAGCATTTAAACCTTTAAAGTCTTTATCTTCAATTTTTTTAAGTTCTTTTTTAAGAGAATTGTTAGCATTTAAAGAATCAATAATTCTAATCTCTAAATCTGAGAGTTTTTTAGAAAAATCTTTTTTATGTTTAGAACTTTTTGAATCTAATTCACTTCTAAGTTTTTGAGATTCAACTTCAATAATCTTTTTAATTTCATCAAAAATATCTACCTTAACTGATTTCAAATCCAATTTGTTGATAAGTGGTGTAAATTCACTAATGATTTCATCTTTAATTGTAGATAAAAAATTATTATGAATTGATGAAGATGTGTTTGAAGAAGAAGTTTTTACTTTTTTGTCATGTGCATCAACTCTTTGAGTTAATTTTTGTAAATCATTTTTCAATGAATCCTTAACCACTGCAACTTTTGCAATCTCTTTATTCAGAGTCTTAGCTAAATTCAAACTATCTGAGACTAAATCAACTTCTTTTTTTATAGTCTTAGCTTTCTTTTTTGTTTTAGCCTCTACTTTAGTTTTAGGAACAGCTTTTAATTTAGGTGCTGATTTTGCTTTAACCTTTTCTTTAGAGATTTTTTTGCTAACGCTCTCTTTTTTCTTAATCATATATAAATTATATATAAAAATATTATATATATTATTTATTATTAACACATAGTTAAATCGTGAATCTATTGTAAAGTTTAAATAATACATTTATAGAAGAAAAATAGAAGAAAATGAGTTTACCGGTAAACTTTCACATAAAAATTGTAAGATATGGGAACTTGAAAAATATGAGAGGGACGGGATTTGACCCCGCGAACCTTACGGACTGGAGCCTAAATCCAGCACCTTTGACCAGACTGGGCGACCCCCTCATGATATAAGAATAATAATAAAAATTAAATTCTATTTAAAAGGATTGTTATAAATTACTTTTATAAATTAATAATTATTACTAATTTATATAAATGACAATAAAACGAACTAGTAAAGCTGATAAATTGACAGAAAAACTCTTTACTCGCACTACTTCTTATGCACATGAAATTCATTTTTTATACGAAGCAGCAATAAAACGAAATTTTAAAGGATACAATTTCAAAAATTCAAAAAGTGAAGATTTAATTAAAGAATATAAAAATTGTCACTATCAAAATACTCCTTCTCTTGCAAATTTATTTTACACTCACGCACTCTCTTTAACACAAATTCCTACAGAAAGCAAAATAGAATTAATCAAAGAAATTGAAAATTTAGAAATATTTTATGACACAAAAAAAGAAGCAGAAGATAAAATCAAATCTGTAATGATTAGTTCAAAAATCTCATTATTTGAAAAATATGTAAAACTTCACAAAGAAAAGAAAATTGAGAGGAAAAATCAACTCCAAATAACTTTACCAAAAGAAAAATTAGAAAAAATACTACTAGGACAAAAATTAACTCAAATTTTAAATCAAAAATTAGAAAAGGATAAAATATTTGAAGAAGAATTAGAATATATCTATTATACACTAGGATTCTAAATATAAAACAAATCTTTCGATTCTACTCAAAAATACTACTAATTACACCATCAGCGGCAAGTGGATTGTATGTCTTAAAATTATCTTTTGTTAACATAGCGGCTTGCTCAGAAGGAAGTATCCTCATATAAACTTTACATGGACCTGCTGAAACTTTAATATCATCAAACAAGAATAAATAAATTATTTATAATAACCAATTTGAAAAAATAAACTATTAAATATGTCTCCTTTTAATTTTTCATCAGTTATTTTACCTAGCCTTTTAATTAATCTTTTTTTATCTACTGTCCTAATTTGATGTGATAAAATTATTGAAATATTATCTAAACTAGATTCTTCCTTCTTCAGTAAAACTTCATTAGGATATACAAAACGAGAAGATTTCTTAGATGTAATTGGTAAAATATTTACAATAGGCAATATTTGATTAATTAAATCTTCACTAATAATTAACACAGGTCTAGTCTTTCCTTGTTCTGAACCTACAACTGGATCTAAATTAACTAAATAAATCTCCCACTGACAAAATTTCATTTTTATTCTAAATCCACAGAAGAAAAATCTTCTTGAATTGAATTAATATCATCTAAAAAAAGAGTATCATTTTTTGCTTTTTCAATAATTTTCAATTTCTCTTGAAACTTATCTTTTTTGTAATTTAAAAATTCCTCATATTCATATTTAGAAATGTTATCAACTTCTACCATAAGAACATATAAGAGTTAATAATTTATAAAACTACTTAATTCTATTTTAAAATATAAAACAAATCTTTATAAAAAATAAAAATCAAAATTAAACTAAGATGTCCGACATTGAGAACTTTTTATTTGAAACTTCTAGTCCAAATAAAGTTTTTAATAGGGGACTTGAAAAAGAATTAACGATGGGATGGCTTAATAAGAAAAATACTAATGGAATTGCAGATGCAGCAGAGCACCTAGAAACTGGTGGAATGAATAGAAGAGACTTCATAAAAAAGGGAGCACTACTAACTGCAGCAGTCGCTGCAGAC
>JAQICV010000059.1 GCA_027858315.1 Candidatus Woesearchaeota archaeon | reverse complement strand
TTTTGGCAAAGGATGATTTTATATGCGGTATTCGCAAGTAGATTTTCTTTTTCTGCTTGTGAATAAATTTCATCTAATTGAGAGAGGGCTTGTATAACAAATATCTGATTTAACTTATAACCCCTAGAAAGCGAGGTTATTCTTATTAATTCTGGTAATTTGCCAATATTTGCAAATTCATCTAGGATATAAGTTACATTATTATCTGAGTCTTCTGGAACTTCCGATACAAGATTCTTAGTCATGTTCTCTATCAAAAGAGTAAGAATTGGACTGAGTCTTTTCATATCAACGGCTTGTACTTTAATATATAAAGTTGTTTTATTCTTTCTTAGGTAAGAGGAATTAATTGTAGATTCTTTACAATTAATAATATCTTGAACATCAAAATCACTATAAAGACTTAATTGCGTATTATATGTTCCTATAATGCCCATAAACTGGTCATTTGCAGTACCTACTTGCAAGGCGGAAGTGATTTTCTCAATAATATATTTACATAGTCTTTGTTCATCAATATCTTCGGTGAGCTTCTTTTCTCCTTCTACTTCTTCTAGGGCATTCTTTAGATTATCAACAATATCTACGCCCTCTGCTAGAAAGCTCCTCGCTTGAGATATAGTAGCATAGCCATCTTTTTGTAAATAATATAAGATTATAACTTTAAATAAATCTTTAGCTGTGTTTAAAAAGTAACTATTGCCTGTCTTAGTGCTAGAGTCATGGAATAGAACATTTGTTACATTTCCAACATAAGAAGTCCACTTCCTCATCTCTGGTATTTCGTTTATAGCAAAGGGATTGTATTTAATACTTTCTTTTGGGTTATTAAAATCTAAACATAATATTTCTTGGCCGAGTGATTCTCTATACTCCGAAGTTTTTTCAAAAAGCTCGCCTTTAATATCAAAGGCAACTATGGAATTATCACAGTTGAATAAGGTGGGAATAATAAACCCTGCCGTCTTACCACTTCCTGTAGGTGCAATTAATATAGTAGATAAGGCTTGATTGTAAGTTATAAGCTCATAAGTGTTCTTCTTAAATAATAAGGTGGTAAGCTTATTATTCTTTAATCCCCCCAATACAATACCTCTACCAAAAAACAAATTTAATCTTTTTATTGCTGATTTGCTTTTAGTAAATCTTGCATAACCATACTTATCCTTGCAACTATCTTTATTCTTATTGGTATTTGTAAGAAAGGTGCTTAAAAAAGCTGGAACGGCAATTAACCCTGTGTATAGAAAAGTAAAATGAGCCGAATATTTAAAAAGAGATTCATTTAATTGCTTATCTATAATTATAGATGTTATTGGCCTTAGAAAATCTTGCACCATAAGAAACGGTACGGCAAGATTAAAGCTATTAAAGAATAGAACATAAGATAATAAAGTTACTACTATGTGGCTTATTATAAAGCTGAGTATTAGAGAGATTAATATTTTCATAATGTATAATTTAAGATTTGATGAGCGAATTTGTCCCTATATATAGTTACGCACATAAAACTAATCTCCATAATATTCTACTTGAGAAACCATTACTTGCGGCCTTCCGTTCTCGTAAGTCTTTTTAAGCTGAATAACACAAGAAAGCCCTAACTCTAATTCATCTTGTAATGCTTCTTTCTTCTCATTTGAATGCTGAGATGTGATATAATTGGCAATAGTTGTTAATGCTCTCTTTGGGCTACTAGCATGTACAGTAGAGAATGTACCATCATGTCCTGCATTAATGAAGTTAAGGAAGACTTTAGCGTTTTCTTTACGGATTTCACCAAGAATTAAGATGTCTGGTGATGACCTTAGACAATCATTGAATACTTCAAATACATGCTCTTCTGTCTCTGCTTCGTAAATAAAAGGGTAGTTATGAGGAAAATCACTTAAATTAATCTCAGAGGCGTTCTCTACTGTGATAATTCTTTTATTCTCTTTGTCTTTAATGTGTTTGAGTAGAGAGTTTAGGAATGTAGTTTTACCAGTTCCTATACCTCCCGAGATGAGTATATTCTTTTCATCAAGGACACATTGAAGGATCTTTCTCTTGTCAGATTCTTCAATTATAAAATCATCTAAAGATATGTTATGATTTCTTTTTAACCTAATGGTAATTCCGAAGCCTGCTTTTTTGGATTTACCAAATATAATATTTGCTCTATGAATTTCATCATTAAGCTTTATATCTAGGTTTTCTCTAAAGTTATCGATGTCATGTATTTCTTTATTGCAGTCTATGGCAATGAGTCTGAACAGGCCTTGAAGGTATATCTTGGTTATACCTTCATTCTTTATCTTTTCCCATTGGCCAGCAAAACTTTTACACCATATATAGCCCTCTTCATTTATTGAAAGGTCGGTATACTTGGTTTCTAAGAGATATGGTTTTAGAGTTTCTAAATTAATATCTACTATATTAATTGTCATAAAAAACCTCCGTACCATCTAGAACACTGCTATTTCCACAAATATATTTAACCTCTTTGTTGATAGACTCATCTACCAATTGAGATCCATCACCTCTTCTGTAAATAGGGAACTTTACAGTTTTGGTTAGCGGGCATTTGTGGCTAGTACATCTTTGATAATAGTAAACATTGTCTCTACATATTCTGCTTGGGGTATATTTACACTCCTTGAAAGGGTAAGTTGTTTTATAATAACAATACCAGTAACAAACATCACTTACAGGTCTGTTTTCTACAAAGTTGTTAAGGGTGATAGCACTTGTACTACTTAGGCTTAAATCTATTGCAACGCCATTATAAGAAGGGGAAGTATACCCATCACATTTTCCAGAAGTGGAATAATTGGAAATGTCATATTTATTATAGATGGTTGTTTGACCGTAGTCATCTGTTCTAGTATTCTCATAACCTTCCTTCGACCCAAGGAAAATATTATCACGACTATTTCCAACTGCTATAGCTGTTGATGATGTTGAGAATTCATTTTTCCATTTGTAGCCTATTTCAGCATAAGGAACTTTGGTTAACATTTCTTTACACTCTCCAATATATTCTCTAGAGCCATTTACCTCAATAAATGTCTTAGAATACATCGTAGTTTGTTTTGTGCTGTCATCATCTATATGTTCACAAACACTTGCTTCCTCTAAGTGAGGAATTGGCTCGCCTGATTTAACACAAGTTGATATATCAACTCTTTGGCCGTAGCTATCCATATAGAAATAGTTTCTATTTATATATGATTGTTTATTTTCCAGCTCATGAGTATATTGATTTGTGTAACAAATCTCGTTCTCAACTGTAACATTACCCTCGGCAGGAGTGCATTCACTAATATATTCTCTTACTCCATCTACTGTAATGTACTTACGAGTAAATATTTGTACCTCGTCATCCGTGATAACATTGGAACAACTATCAGAAGTACTATAGTGAGTATACTTGTAATCAGTGTCTTCCGTACAATCATACACTTTATGATATGCTCCTTCACCATCTGTATAGCCTATCTCCTTTTGAGAAATGGAATAACCTTTCTCAAAGTCGTGCTTGATTGGACACTTGTTAAAGTCCTCATCTAGTCTAAAACTTCTATTTAAGTCCTTTTGGCAATCATTTAAGAGAATCTCATTATCATCACTATCAGAATAGTATTCTTGATACTGGTCGTAGATTCTCATTGCGGATAAATCAATAAACTGAGTACAGTTCTCATAGTTTTGAGTAACTGCTAATGAGCCACTTTGAGTACTATCAAGTTGACAGTCTCCAATATTTTGAGCGATGTCGTTGCCATCTCTCGTATCAACATAGTAATATTGGAAATACACCTTGTTCATAAGATACTCTGTATCTATTTTATCAGGGCATATTTCATAATTCTTTTGTAATGGGAACGAGGTGCTGGAATTATGACATGCTTGAATGACTTCACTTCCTTGTAAGATTCTCTGCTGAATATATACTGAACTTAAAGTATAATCAATATAAGGACTACAGCCATCTGTTGTAGTTACCTCTTGAGTATCTCCACCTGTACTTTGGAAAAGGTCAAGTTGGCATTGTCCTACATCCAGTCTTGCATTGTTGCCGTTTCTATCATCAATGTAGTAATATTGGAAGTATACCTCCTTCGCACCTGTACTAGCGTCCTCTTTGTCGGGGCAAACATCATAATCCTTTTGTAATGGAAAGGATATGCTTGAGTTATGACAGGCCTGTATTTCTTCTCCGTCCCTTATAACTCTTTGCTGCATGTATATAGTATTTAATTCGTAGTCAACATAAGGCAAACATCCATCTGTAAGAGTAATTTCCTCTCCTATTTCAGTTACTGCGGAAGTAAATATTTCTTCTTCATCTTTATTATTATTAAGATTTGTTAAAGGCCTATAAGATGACTGAAATGAAGAGCTACTTGTAGAGTTAGTATTTACAGTTTTACGGGTGTTCTTTGTGTATTTTTTATTAGAGTCTTCTTGCATCTGTAATAATTCTTCCATCGAAGATATAAGGTGGGAATAACTTCCCTTCGCAGAGAACTTATTTCCTTTTTTTATATCATTTGTTACTTTAACCTTGGAAGAAAAAGGAGGAGAAATAGGTATCTCCGCCTCGCCCAGTTTAATTTTATTCCAATCAATATTTAAAACATCTTTAGTTTGTGTTTTTTTACCTACCAGTTCTATTACCTTTAAATCTTCATAATATTCATTACTATCATCTAGGTTTAGAATCTCCGCTCTTGCCACCTTCTCTTTGTTGTCTGTAACCTTGAGCTTTAACACATCGTCATTCTTACTAAAGGCATAAGTGGAGTTAGTAAATACAGCGACTAGAACTAAGGTAATAACTTTGGTATATATTTTTTTCATAACTAATCTACAAATATTGTTTTTATTGATTGACCGTTTGCCTCTTTGAAATAAAGATTCTTATGAGGCTTAATATTAAACCTTTCACCTTGCCTAATTGTAATAATTGGCTTGATGTTGATTTTTTGCCTTATCATCTCAGTAGTGATTGGTAGTACTTGTTGAGTGATGGATTGAACAAAGGCTTGTTGTCTTGTGGAGTCAAGATCAACAGACAAATTAGCTAAAGCATTTATACCACCAAATGCTAAAGCTCCGCCGTACTTTTCCATAGCTCTTGTATCTACATGGCCTGTAACACCGCTTGCACCTGTATAATCCATTGAAACACTATCCTCTAATTCAATTATCTTGCCGTCAGGAGTGGTGATTTTATACCATGCAAGCTGGATTCTTTTTGAGGCTTTAGTCATAACGGCCTCAAACCTTCCCTCAACTATTGAGTATCTGGGAATTAATACATCCTTGGCATGATAGCCATATACATTACTTTCAACTATTGCCGTAACAGTATTTGAGGGGATTTCTGTATTAATAGCAGAGTCTAAAACTAGAGGAATATATTTGTTTGTGGTTATAACTCTAGATAAGTCATAGGACTTGCCAACTATTGTAGATGGGTTATTGTCTTTATTATCAAGAAGAAAAGAACTCCCATCATTATCATTGTCGTTATAAGAGATGAAACTCTTATTCTGAAATGTCCCTCTTTCTCTTTGCTCTCTTACAGGAACATGAACATATTGAATTTGAGGCTTTGCCTCTGGTTCTTCTATTTTCTCAGCAAGGAAAGGATTTTCTTTGATTTCTATTGTCTTACCGGTTTTACCAAAGAACTCCTCATCAAAAACATATTCTATCTTTTTTTGTTCTTTTGCTTCTTGTTTTGAGTTATTGCCACTCTTTACAGCAATTGCCGTTGTTGTAATAACAGCAATTGTAGCTCCAGTCGCAATTAATAATGTTTTATGTTGGAGAATATTATTTATCATCTTTATATACTTTGCTTAATTTTTTCTTAGGAATAATACACACATGGCTATCACCATTCTTTAGGGTAAAGCCTTCGGGTGAAAGAGTTTCAACAACAAGGATATTACCTTCCATGTGTTTATTAATTACTGAATCGTACCCATCCACGACTTTATACACTGTAGGCATGCGATCTGATAAATATCTATCTCCAAAATCAAGATAGGTAAACTTACCATCATCATAGGCATACTTTGGAGCTATAAGGTCATCACCCTTGATTTTATAAGAAGTATTAAGTTGGTCTAGCTTTTCAACATCCTTGATGTTTTTATTATTAGATTTTAGTTTTGTGAGACGTTCAGCTATTTCTACTTCTTCACTTTGAGTTATGTAGTAAGTAAAACCAGGAATAACCCAACGATCACTATTATAAGACTTCAGTAAGAAGTTATAAATCTTCTGATTCTTATCTGTAATAACAGTAAGATTTGTTACATAACCTTCTTCATATGTGTTAATTGTGAGTATGTTAGGTAAGGCCTTATCATGCTCTACATCAAACACCTTTCCGTCTCCGACTGAATAGGTAAGAATTTTCTCATTTTTCGGTAAGGAAATAGTTGTTGTAAGGTATAAACCCAGCTTTATCTTATAAGTTTTAAACCTGTCATATCTATGCGAGGTTACAGCCTTTAGATTCTTTGCATTTAAAGCCTTTTCCATTGTGGTGGTGGTTTTACTTTGCTTATACTTAGGAACACTTTGCTGAACCTTTGGCATAGGGCTTTGCATTAACAAATCTGTTAAATCGGCACTATAGGCAACGCTAGGGGCGAGAAATAAAACTAATGGAATTGTTTTTGTTAAATTATTAAATATCTTCATCATAACTATTTGTATTGTTATTATTATTTGTCTCTTTATCTCCTCTGTACCATACTATTTGTATGCCGAGGGGGTTTATATTTCTTAGAGATGGTGAAATCTTTTCTAGCGGGGCACATTCAAACTTGATATAAACACTGTAGCGGTTAACACTTGGCTCTTCTTGGCCTTCATAATAACTAACAACATCAAAGTTGAATAAGTATTTATTCTCTTCTTGTTTTACGGCAGAAATAATATAAACATCCCTTTCATAAAATTCCGCTTCGTCATGTATTCTTCTGAATTCCATATCATATTGACTAAATACGCTTGGGTCAGAGAAAGCC